>CAPNAQ010000001.1 GCA_948663505.1 uncultured Clostridia bacterium
TATTATTCATTTCTATAATAAAATTATACAATAAATTTAGAAAAATGTACATAGTTTTTGGCAAAAAAATTGAAAAAATATGTATAATATGCTATATTAACATTGTAGTAGATGATATAGAAATAAAATAATTTGAAAGGATTTAGAATATAATGATAAGAAAAATTGAATTAAAAGATTTAGAAGCAGTATTTGAGTTATTAGATGAGTTATATGAAAATAAAATAGAATATTCTATATTTGCCCAAAAGTATAAAGCTAGTTTAAACGATGATAATTTTTATGAGATTGTTGCAGTAGAAGATAATAAAGTAGTAGGTGTTCTTATATCACGAATAATAAATAGGTTAGCAAAGAAAAAGAACATACTTTTCATTGATGATTTAATTGTAAATGAAAAGTATAGAAATATAGGTATAGGAAAACTATTAATACAAAATGCAATGGATTATGCAGTAAGCACAGATTGTGAATCACTAGAACTAACAAGTCTTATTTCAAATATAAATGCTCACAGATTTTATGAAAATAATGGTTTTGAAAAACGACAGTATAAATTTAAAAAGCATTTAAATTAAAATATTTTCATAAAATTTAAAAGATAGATATATATGAATATATAAAAATTATGGAGGTTATATGGAACAGATTAAATGGGGATTAATAGGATGTGGAAAAGTGGTAGAAAATAAAAGCGGACCAGCATTTAATACAACTAATAATAGCTCAATTTATGCTGTAATGAGAAGAGAATTAACTAAAGCCAAAGAATCTGCTGAAAAACTAGGAGCAAAAAAATATTATAATAATATAGATGAGTTATTAGCTAATGATGAAATAAATGCTGTATATATTGCAACTCCACCTGGTTTACATTTAGAACAAGCAATTAAATGTTGTAAAGCGAAAAAGCCAACATATATTGAAAAACCTTTTGCTAGAAATTATAAAGAAGCTTTACTAATTACAAAAACGTTTGAAGATGCAAAAGTTCCCTTATATGTTGCTCACTATAGAAGAGCATTGCCAAAATTTATAAAAATAAAAGAAATTTTGCAAAGTGGTAAGATTGGAACAATCTGTGAAGCAGACTTTAGACTAAATAGGAAATATAATTATGAAGAAATACATAATACTTGGTTATATAACACAGAAATATCTGGAGGAGGTAAATTTTATGATATCGCTCCACATTCCATAGACATTATGGTATATTTGTTAGGAAAATTTACTCAAATAAATGGAATTGCAACAAATAATAATAAAGAATATTCTGTAGAAGATATGGTTGTAATGTCATTTAAAACAGATATGGGAGTAGTAGGAACTGCCAATTTTAACTCTTTAGCATTAGATAAAAAAGATCATATGATAATATATGGCACAAAAGGTAAAATTGAGTTTTCAATGCATGGTAATGATTCTATTATTATAACAACTGATAATAACGAAGAAAAAATAGAAATAAATAATCCTAAGATAATACAAGAAAATATGGTCGAAAATGTCGTTAACTCATTATTAACTGGAGAACATTTAAATACATGTTCAGCTGAAGAAGCATTAGAAACTTATAGGATAATGGATATAGTATTAGAAAAATACTACAATGGTAGAAATGATGATTTTTGGAATAGACCAAATACTTGGAATCAAAATTAAATATTGTTATAAATCTGCCACTACTAGTGGCAGATTTTATGTCTAAAAATATTCTAATTCATCTTCTTTTTCTTTCTTTTCAAATTTGCTTAAATCGAGTTGTTTTTCAATAATAAAGTTAATATATGTTTCTTTCTCAAAATTCCTTATAAGGTCATCTTCAGAAGGATATGAAAATTTGTGGCATACCCAACTAATAAACTTTTGAACAGTAATTTTAAATCTATCAATAGCTTTCTTTAGATAGTTATTTTCATTTTCTAATTTGTTTATTATTTTTTGATATTGATGATCTATTTTATAAGTTTCATATTCAAATTGTTGTTTTAATTTCTTTTCCTTGTTTTCTAAAGTTTCTTCCAACTTCCTACATTTGAACTTTAAATTTATATTATCTTCAAGCATTTGAGTATGTTTCTTTTCATATTCTGTTGCCATTTCTACAGTATTTGACTGTTTTGATAATTCTTTACGCAATGATATATTTTCTTTGTGTAATTCTTGTATTAAATCATCTCTAGGCTTTATTATTTCATTTTCTATTTTCTCATCACGATTAATCATAACCTTTTTAATATCTCTAATATTGGGTGTTTTTGGTAAATCTAATGTTATATTTTCTAGTACATTTTTGGTATTTTCAAAATTAGTTATTTGCTTAAATTCTTGCACAGAATAATGTTCTCTATTAGTTACCTCAACTAATTCTCCTCTTTCTAATTTGAAATCTTTTTCAGAGATATGCTTGAAATAAGCATTTTGTAAATCTCTATAACTATTTCTACCTTTCCAAAAATCTCTGCAACATACTTTATCTATTTTATTTCCTTGTTTATCTGTTGTATGAACTACTGGAATAAATAACAAGTGCATATGTGGTGTATCTTCGTCCATGTGAACTATTGCTGAAATTATATTTTGCTCTCCTAAAGTTTTGTATTTACAGATGAAATCATAACTTTCTTTAAAATATCTTTTACTTTCTTCGTAACCTATTTCATCAAAAAATTTCTGGTCAGATGTAAATACCATTTCACACATTATATTACTATTACTTCTTATTTGACCTTTCAAATTATACTTTTCTTTTATTCTGTCAAACTCTTTTATATAACTTAATTCATTTTTTCTTAAATAATAATTTAGTTCTGTTTTACTGCTATCTATATTCTTATTTGAATGATTTTTTGTTTTTCTTTCATTATGCTTATATGCTCCCATAGCTTTTGCCCTAGTCAATTTTTCATTTCTAATTATGGCATAGCTCATATATTCTGCGTTGCTCCTTCTCAAATATACAAGATAAGATTTTCTTGTCTAACACACTAGACAAGTTTTTTTCAAAACTTATCTGTGTGGCAGGAGATCCTGCACCCTTTCCTAAAAAATAACTAAAGTATTTTTTAGGCTTAGTAAAATAGTAAACTATTTTACTAAGTGAAGTTGCAATATAAAGCATACCTTTGCAACTTCATGTCAGAGCCAATTCTTAAGAAGATGCTACTGCATTTTCATAAGAGAAATTAGCATATAAGCTGTCGAAAAATCCATCTGGATATTTTCTTTCATATTCACGAGTAGAAACAGCAGTTTTATTTTGTAATTTTATATTGCTATTTCCTAAATTATTATATAAGCAAATCATTAAATAATTAGTCATATTTTTAATATTGCTACTACTTTTAGCAATATCTAATAATTGAATTAAGTTATTTTTATAATAATCTACTTCTTTCATCATTGTTCCTTTCCAAGATGAAAGAGCATTTTAAAGTTCCATATAGTTTTTTAGAACTTTTTAAAACATTTTTTATTTATCTAAAAATTTTTTAAAACATAAATTTTAGAACTATTTTAAAACTTTTTATAGAATTTTTGAGAACCGCATAGAAAAAGAGTATTAACCAAAATCCATTGATTAATACCCTTTCAAACTTCTGCAATTTTCTTGAGTTCCCTCAAAATTGCTATCGTATGGTCGAGGTGACGAGAATTTGCATTTCAAACTTATTTATTCTCTAATATTCTAGTTTTTTTTGAATGTAGTTTGAATGCAGTTGCTAAATTTTATTGAAAAATATTTCAAATTTATATATAATGATTTTAAATATTTAGAGAAAAATTATAAAATTTGGAGGGAATATGAAAATCAAGTGTTTAAAATGTAATGATATAATTGAATCTTTAAGTGTACATGACCTCAAATATTGCAAATGTGGTGCTTGTTCAATTGATGGTGGAAATGAATATACAAGAGTTGGAGGAAATTTTAAATATATTCATTGGGTATATGATGATGGACACGAAGAAGATTTTTTTGCCAAAAATGGTTAATTATGAAAACTAACTATAAAGTTCATTTATGTATTTTTTAATTAGCTATTTTAGAATTCGGCCGGATATTTTTAGAATTTATATAGATGTTCAATCTTATTTATTTAAAATCCATACAGAATTTGTACGAGTTCCAATATTTTTAATTTTTTTCTCTTTATCTTGCAAACATTCAATCAATAAATATTTGATTCTTCTTTTCTTTTTATCATCAGATAGAAAGTCTGGCATTTTATCAAGTAATAAATCATTGATTTCTTTTCTTGTCGCTTTACCATAAGTTTTTATTAACTCTATTATCATTTGTTTATACATATCATTACTTAATCCTCGATTTTTGATATATTTAGCTTTTTCATCTGTTATCGCTGAAATTTCTTTAGAAACAAACAGATTAGGATATCTACCTTCTATTAAGTTATATTTTTTTAGTAAATCAGATTGTTGCTTAGTTATATGTATTCCTTTTTGAATTCTATCTAACAACATTACTATTCCAATATCTAAATCAGTTTTTTCAAAAAGCATTTTTGTATATTTTTCATCTAATATTTTTCCGTATAAAGTTACTTTTACTCTTCCATCTACAGATAAATCATAATCGGGCATAGGAAAGAATTTCTGCTTTTGATTATTAAATACTCTTCTTATTCCACTTCCTTCAGTATCAATCATATTTAAATTAACCATAGCATTAGCTAAAAAGGGATTTCTATAATATGGAGGAACATAACTTTCATCTAATAAAAACTTGTCAACATTTTGAGGAATAAAACTGCCTTCGTTTATGAAAATTAATTTTTCTTTCATTTCTAATATATTTATTCTGCCATGTTTTCTATAATCTTGATGAGCGATAGCGTTGTTTAATAACTCTCTTAATGTATAATTATCATATTGATCTACTTCATTTGGAAATAATGTAATCTCGTTAACCATATATCTATATCTTAGATTTCTAATTTTATTTTTGACTTTTTCAACGTTTAATAGAAATGGAATTGTAAAATGTTCATAATCCAGAATTTCTCCATTTTCTTGCAATTTCCAAGTTATTTGTGGGGTATAGTCTTCAAATAAATAACTATCTTCTTCTTTTCCAAGTAATAGTAAAGCTGTACGAGTTACTTTACCATTTAATAAAACTTTTGCTTTATTTAGAAACGTAATATCATCCATATCGTCTATTTCTTTTGCAATTTCTTTATCTTCATTTTTCTTTTTAAATTGTTCTCTAGCTTTTAGAATAGCTTCTTCATCTAAATCTGCTACAGTTAAATTTTCTATAATTTGTCTAGACCAATCAAAATTCATTGTAGATTTTATTTGATCACATTTCATTTGATTTAATGGAACTAATTCTTCATCATTTCTATCATAAGCAAATCCTTTCCATGTTGTTGGAATTCCAATAGCAGCAGGTATTTTGAACATTATTACTCTTTTATTATCCTCTACAAATAATTCAAAAATATCCAAGAAAGTAATTCCATCATTAGTTCCTTTTGTAATTTCTTTTTTTAATTTATTCAGATCGCCATTGTTTCTGTATTTAGTATCTACGAAATTATGAGTTTTATCTTCAACTCCAAAAATTAACCAAGAATATTGTTTTCCTACTAAATTGGCAGCATTACTTAATGCAGAAAAATATTTTCCAAGTTTTTCAAAATCAAAATTATTATTGGCTTCTTTATATTCTACACATTCATTCTCGTCATTTTTTAATAGTGAAAATAAAATTTGTTTAAGCTCAAAATTTTCCATTAGAATTTCTCCCTTTCTATAATCTACTCATTATATCAATATATTCACTAGCAGTTAGTACTGTTTTGGGCAAATGTAATTGAGTATAATAAGAAACCTTATTTTTTTGATATATAGCATCTATAATATTGCAATTCTCATCTTTATCAATTGACATAGCTAGTCCTAACACATTATATTTTTTAGATAATTTGGCAGTATATATTGCTATTCTATCAATTGCATTTATTGGTAGTTCTTCATCATCAAAAGAATCTATTTCAATAATTATAATGCTATTTTCTAAATCTCTAATTTTTATCAAAATTTGTGGTTTAGGGTCTTTACTATTTTCAAAATCATTAAATATATTTTCTATTTCTAATATAGAAATAGTCGCATTTGACTTTGATTCTCCATAAGTAGTTATACCTGATCCAGTACAAATCTCGTTTTTTGCAGTAACTATTGAACCTTCATTTATATATTGTTCTTTTATCTTTTCTAGTTTTCTTTTTGTTAATTCATATTTTTCCTTAATGATAGATATATCCATAATATTTTTATCATGTTCATCAATAAAAACATCTGGTGTTCTTCCAAGTAGGTAATCTATTGAAACGTTAAATATTGTAGCCAGTTTTTTAAGTGCCTCTATATTAGGTTCTCTCATATCTAATTCATACTTTGATATTGCTGCAGATTCTACCCCTAATCTAGTTGCAATATCTTTTTGTGTAAGCCCATTTTTTTCTCTTAAATATTTTAATCTTTCGCCATTCGTCATCTTTTTTCTCCTTTTCATTCTATGTCTAAATTTTATCATATCCATTTTGGAAAGTCAATAAAATATGATTACTTCTAGTAAAACACAAATTAAAGGCAGAAGAAGTTTAAAAAATTTTGAAAAAGGTATTGACATATTATCCATTTTGGATTATTATAAATATATCCAAAACGGATAAATAAAAATGGAGGGAGGCTGTAGTTAACGAAAGTAAAGAATTATTTTTTTACCTACTAATTATCCAAAATGGATACAGAAAAATATTCAAAGGAGGACTTTAAAATATGAGTGAAAATTTTAGTGAAGAAGTTAAAAAAGAACTAGTAAAACAAGCAGTAAAGAATTTAGAAGATCCATTTAAAATGCTAACTGTTAAAGATGTTGCAAAAGATTTATATATGGGAGAAAACAAAACTAATGAAATATTTAATCGTGCAGACTTCCCATCTGTAAATATAGGTAAAACTAGAAAAATTCAAAAGATAGCATATATTTTATGGAAGATGGAGAAAAGGATTGATGTTATATGAAAAATATAAAAAGCATTTATACAAAAGTTCACTTGGACAGCATACTTTTGCACAAATGCAATATAAAGATATTCGAAACCTTTATATAAAAAGTATATCATTTTTCCTTATATTTAACAATAGAAAAACAAGTAGAAATATTAGAAAGTGAGAGAAAAATGGAAAAAGTTAAAAGATATTATTGGATAAAGCTAAAAACAGATTTCTTTAATTCAGATGAAATGGACTTTTTATTATCGCAAAAAGACGGATGTAAATATATTGTTTTATACCAAATGCTATGTTTGCAGACAGCTAATAATAATGGAGAATTATCATCAAAAGTTGGAGAAATGATTATACCATATAAACCTGAAAAAATTGCAAGAGACACAAAATATTTTAACATAGATACTGTCATTGTAGCTTTAGAATTATTTAAGCAATTACATTTGATTTACATAGATAATGGAAATTGCTTAAAAATAGCAGGGTTTGAAAACATGGTAGGTAGTGAGACAACTTGGGCAAAGCAGAAAAGAGAGCAAAGAGAAAAGCAAAAATTATTAGTTGGACATTGTCCATCTAATGTCCAACAAGAGATAGATAAAGAGTCAGATTTAGAGTTAGAGAAAGATATAGAATTTAATGGATTGAATGATAGATTTAATTATATCAATTTACAATTAAAAACAAGAAATTTAGTGCAGGAAGATACTCTTGACTATGATGAGCTATTTAAGAGAAAAAGAATATATATTCAAAATAAAGGATATATGCCAGAAAATCTAATTACTCAAATAAAATTATATCAATTAGCAATAAAGCGACTATATGATAATAAACAAGCTGAATTATTAGATAAAGTAACATTGCCTATACTAGAAAAAGTATTTGGTAACATTTTAAAAAGTAAAACAATCGAAAATATAATAGAATATTACATTTCAAGTTTAATAAATGAACTTGCAAAATAGGAGGTTAAGATTATGAAACGAAAAGGTAGAAGAGGAAATGGAGAAGGTACAATATTTGAAGATAAGAAAAATAAAAGATGGATAGGACAATATGTTTCTGGAATATCTCCAGAAGGAAAAACTATTAGGAAATCTGTATATGGTAAGACAAAAAAAGAAGTTTTAAATAAATTAAATGATATTAAATATAAAATAAATAATGGTACATATGTCGAAAAGAACGGAATTGAATTAGTGAAAATTATGGAAGATATAAGAGAAGAAAAATTTGCATCAAATACAATATCAGGTGGACAATATGCAAGATTAAAATGGACTATAAACAAAATTAAAAATAGTAAATTAGGAAATATGAAAATACAAGATATAACTAAAAATGATGTACAAGAGTTTTTAAATTCTTTAAAAGATTTAAGTGATTCATATATTAAAAAGATATATGAACAATTTGTACAAGCATACCATAGAGCAGAAATTAAAAAATATATTACATATAATCCGATGTATGAAGTTATAAAACCAAAAAGTAATAAGCAAACTAAAATTGTAGAAGCATTAGATATAAATGTTCAAAAGTCTTTTACAGAATATTTAAACAAAGTGAATATTCAAAATGAACCATATAAAAACATATTTTTAATTCAAATGTATATGGGGTTAAGAATTGGAGAAGTATTAGCGTTAAGTAAAGAAAGTATTGATTTAGAAAATAAGATTTTATATGTTAAGAGAACATTAACAAATGATAAAGAATTTGCGATTATTTTAGGAAATAAGACGAAAACTTATGCAGGTAATAGAACTTTACCTATACCAGAATTTTTAGTACCAATTTTTAAAGAACAAGTAAAATATACAAATGAAAATTTACACAATTTAATATTTACAAATAATGATACTTATATAATAACATCTGCAGTCAATAAAGAGTTAAAAAGAATATTTAAAGAAGAACTAAATGTAAATCCAATAAATATAAGTTCGCATTGTTTAAGACATACATATGGAACAAGGTGCATTGAAGCAGGAATGACTGCAGTTGTTTTACAAAGATTAATGGGGCATAGAGATGTAACAGTTACTTTAAATACATATACATCCGTGTTTAATAAATTTAAAGAAGATGAATTGGAAAAAGTAAATAACTATTTAAATAATAACCAATTAAATTTTGTAAATAGCAGTAATTAAAATATCAAATATATAGTATTGCAAGCTTCCTATTTGTAAGTACAAGTACTACAAATAGAGCTTGCAAATTTGGGAGAACCCAAACCCCTTTAATATGTTTTAGTAAAAGTCAATAGAGTTTTGACTTCAGAAAGGAATAATAAAAATGCCCAAAGATAAGAAAATAAATATACGATTAACAGAGAAAGAAAAGAATTTGATTGAATCAAAAGCTAAAAAATATAATATGACAATTACAAAATTTATTGTTAGTTCATGTTTAAAAGATAAAATTATTATTATCAATGGACTAGACAAAATAGATACCGAACTTAGAAGAATTGGAAATAATATTAATCAATTAACAAAACTTGCAAATGAAAAAATAATTACAGTGGTTGACTTGAAAGAAGTGCGAATGGAAGTGAATAATATATGGCAATTATTGAAGCAATTAGTTCAAAAGCAAACCTAAAAAAAATTATAAAATATGTTACACAAGACAAGAAAACAAATATAAATCTAGTTACAGGAAAAGATTGCTTAGCTGAGAGTTGTTTAGAAGAAATGTTATATACAAAGAATTTATATCACAAAAATAGTGGCAGACAATATATACATATTATTCAATCATTTGCTCCAACAGATAATTTATCTGTAGAGCAAGTTCATAATACAGGAATTAAATTGGCAGAAAAGTTTAATGAATTTCAAGTATTAGTTGCAACACATATTGATAAAGAACATTTGCATAATCATCTAATTATAAATTCTGTATCATTTGAAAATGGATACAAAATTCAAATAAGTAAAAAAGATTTACAAGAGTTAAAAGATTATTCTGATAAGTTGTGTTTAGAAATTGGCGCTTCAGTTATTCCAAAAAAGGAAAAAACGCAATATATAAAAAGAAACGAATACCGAGTAGCTGAGAAAGGTAAGAGTTGGAAATTCAAGTTAATAAATGCAATCGATTTATCATTATCAGAAAGTGTTTGTAAAGAAGATTTTATAAAAAGTATGAATAAATTAGGTTATCAAGTTAACTGGACAGACACAAGAAAATACATAACATATACAACACTTGAAGGCTATAAATGTAGAGACAGTAAATTATATGATAAAAAATATTCAAAAGGAGAAATGGAAAATGAATTTAGAAGAATTAAAGAAGAACAATCAGATAGTAAAAGAAAGTCAAGTAGTTCCATCAATAGTAAAGATGGATTATTATCTAGTAGATCCATTTGTGCTAAAGGATTTATACCAAAGGGAACAAGCAATAGTAGAAGATATAACAGGAATGAAAAAGAAATGGCAAGATTTACAGGAAAGTTTATTAAAGGACAATATGAGAATGAACGAAGATATGAAGAAACTATTAGTACAAGGAATGGAAAATCAATTTTACAAAATGAAACAAGAATTGAAGGAAACAGAAGAAGAACAGAAAGAGAAGATTTCAAAAATAAAATGGAAAACGGGATTAGTAACATTCTTGGTGGGATTGCTACTATCAGCAATATGGTTTCTAACCCACAAATAAATACTAGACCTAAAAGAAAAATTAGAAGTTATAGAAATTTATCAAAAAGGGCTATGAGAGAATATGCAATAAGGCAAGCTAATGCTAGCATTTTTAAGTGGGAAGAAGATGAAGAAGAAATATAATAAATAGTGTTTACTTTTTTACCTTATTATTATAAAATTAAGGAAAAATGGGGGATAAAAGTATGAAGAAAGATTTTATACATTTTTTTGGAACAACAGGAAATAAAGATATATTTTTTAAGAAAATTAGGCAAGCAGGTGGATTATATTTTAATGTTGATGATACTAAAATAATAATAGATCCAGGACCAAGTACATTTTATAAATATATAAATACATATGAAGATAAAATTGATGGAATAATTTTATCACACATACATATAGACCATTCTAATGACTTAAATATATTTGTAGAATTAATGACAGATGGAGGAGAAACAAAACAAGGTACTTTATTATTACCAGAGCAGGCAATAGAAGAAAAAGTGCTATTTCCATATTTAATGGATTTTCCATATAAATTAGAAACTATAAAACCAAATACAAAATATAAAGTTAAGAATATAGAAATCACTTCATCAGTAGAACACAAACATGGTATTGAGAACTATGGATTCAAAATAAAAACAAAAAATCATACAATAGGTTTAGTTACTGATACAGCATATTTTCAAGAATTATTAAATTCATACAAAGATAGTGATATATTAATAATGAATGTACCATATTATATACAGGATAAGCCAAAACCAAAACATCTTGATATACTAAATGCAGAAGAATTTATAAAAGAAATAAAGCCTAAAAAGGTTGTACTAACTCATTTTAATTGCAATATATTAGATAGTAACCCAACGTTACTTGCTGAAAATTTAAGTAAAAAGTATGATATAGATGTGATATCTGCAGAAGATAATATGATTTTAGAAATATAATAGGAGGATTAGCAATTATGGAAAATATAAGAATATTATGGAGTGGAATAACAGGCAAGACTGCAAACGAAGTATTAAAAGTTGCTCAAAATAATAAGTATATTCAAATAGTTGCAGGTATATGTAGAAATAATGGTAATTATTATAATTATAATGAATTAGATAATATCAAAGAAGAATTTGATGTTATTATTGACTTTTCACATAAAGATAGCTTTGATAAAGTATTAGATTATGCCTTAGAAGTTAAGAAACCAATAATTATTGGAACTGCTGGATTATCTGATGAACAAATGAAGAAAATGCAAGATGCAGCCAAAATTATACCAATATTTAGAGGTGGAAATTTTAGATTTGAAGTAAAAGAATTTATAGATAAAATTGTAGAATATGCAAAAACAAGTGATGATGAAATAACATTAGTTGAAAGGCATTATATAACAGTACCTATTCCAAGCCAAACTGCTAAAGTTATAGCCAATAGGGTTTTAAAAGAAACAGGTAAAAAGGTAAAGATTCAATCGTCACAACAAAGTAAAGAAAACACAAATGAATGGTGTGTTAACAATATACAATATAAATGCACTGCATATGATGAAAAACTAGCAAAAGATATTGTAAACATTGCTATTATTATGAAAAACAAAAAAGCTGATGGCATTTATGATTTAGATAGGTTATTTAAAGAGAAAATAGATTAATAGGAGGAATTAAGATGTTTAATTTTAATCATGTTACAATTAGTGTAGATAATCTAGAAAACACAATAAAATTTTACAAAAATTTTGGATTTCAAATGCATAAAGAATATCACGATGAAAATGTTGATATTGTTATGTTAAAATTAGAAAATATGATACTAGAAATGTTTCATTATCAAGAGAGAGAAGAATTACCAGAACATTCAAAAGAATTAGGTATTGATTTAAAAACTGTTGGAAATAAACATTTTGGATTAGGTGTAAAAGATATAATGGAAGCCAAAAAATTTATTGAGGATAACAACTTATGTAATCAACAAATAACTATAACAAAAGGCAGACTTGGAAAACCATATTTTTTTATAAAAGATCCAAATGGAATATTGATGGAAATAATTGAGGAATAAAGTGATATTTAATAAATGATAAATGTTATAATAATTTAATATATGGAGCTACTTTTAGTAGTTCTCTTTTTGAATGCAATTATTACATTCAATTAATTGTAGCTGAATGTAATTTTGAATGCAGTAACACAAATGTAGAGACATTTTGAAAAAGCTAGAGAAAAGAAGAAGGGCTTAAAATAGCCTAAAAACAAATTAAGAGACTTGGAAAAAGTCTCTTTTTCTGGTCGAGGTGACAGGGATCGAACCTGCGACCTCATGGTCCCAAACCACGCGCGCTACCAACTGCGCTACACCTCGATAAAAAACAAATTAAATACTTATATATAATATCACAATATAAAAAGAAATTCAAGCATTTTAGAAAAATTTATAATTAAATTTTTAAAAGTTCATTTTAAAAAAGTATGTTATAATAAAATTAATATAAAAATCATAAAACAACAATACAAACAAAAATTTGCAAAATAGTATTGACATTTTAGATTTATCAATATATAATATGCAAAGAAATAAGAAAAAGTGGTTTTTATTTCTAAAAAATATAGAAATTATAAAAACAGAAAATCAAGTAAGGATGGAAAAAATGAAAGAACAATTTTTAGAGTTATTAAAACAAATCAAAAGAGAAGGAATAGAAGAATTAATAGACTTTATAGAAAAAACAGACTTTTTCAAAGCACCAGCAAGCACAAGATTTCATGGAGACCATGAGGGTGGGCTAGTAGAACATAGTTTAAAAGTATATGAAATATTGAAACACAAAGTAGAAACAAACGTAGAACCAATAGAAGTTAATGCTGAAACATTAATATTAGTGCCATTATTACACGATTTATGTAAAGCAAACTTTTATAAAATAGATTATAGAAATGCAAAAAACGCATTAGGAGTATGGGAAAAAGTACCTTATTATACAGTAGATGACACAATACCATATGGGCATGGTGAAAAATCAGTAATGATGATAACAGAATATATCAAATTAACACCAGAAGAAAAATATGCAATACGTTGGCATATGGGATATACAGAACCAAAAGAATTATATAACACAATAGGAGCAGCATATAAAAAATATCCACTTGCACTATTAATGCATGAGGCAGATTTAGAAGCAACATATTTTTATGATATATAAATATGTTTTTTAATAAGATATTTAGTTAAAATAAAATGAAGGGAAGAAATATCTATGTTAGCATATATCAAAGGAAAATTAGAAATGAAAATGACTGGATATGTAATAATTGATGTAGGAGGACTAGGATATAAAATATATATGTCAGATACTGGAATAGACAAATTAGGAGATATTGGAGAAAATGTTAAAGTACATACATATTATAAAGTTAGAGAAGATGATATTAGTATATTTGGATTTAATACACTAGAAGAATTAAGAATGTTTGAATTATTAATATCAGTAAGTGGAATTGGTGCAAAAACAGCTATTTCAATGCTTGCTGTATGTGAGCCAACAGATTTTGCGTTAGCAGTAATTTCAGATGATATAAATACATTAACGCAAATACCTGGAGTAGGAGCAAAATCTGCACAAAGAATAATATTAGAATTAAAAGATAAAATAAAGAAAGAACAACAAATACAAGAATTAACAAAAGTCACAAAAGGAAAAAATACAAAAGTAGAAGTTGCAATAGAAAATAATAAGAAAATTGATGAAGCAATAGCAGCACTTCAAGTTTTAGGATATAATAAAAAAGAAATTGAAAAAGCATTCGATAAATTAGATAAAAAAGAATTATCAACAGAAGACTTAATAAGAAAAGGATTGACAATTTTAGGAAAAGGCGTTTGATAAATGTTTTAGATAATTTATAAAAAAGAGGTATAGCATAATGAATAATAATGAACCATTAGCATATAGAATGAGACCAAGAACACTAGATGAATATATAGGACAAGAACATGTCTTAGGACAAGATAAGATATTGTATAGAACTATAAAAGCTGATAGATTATCTAGTATAATTTTATTTGGACCACCTGGATGTGGAAAAACATCACTTGCAAAAGTAATAAGTGAAACAACAAAATATAAATTTTATAAAATAAATGCAGTAACATCAGGTGTTGCAGATATAAAAAAGGTAATAGAAGAAACAAGAAACTTTATGATAAATCCAATGGGAAAAAGCATTTTATTTATTGATGAAATCCATAGATTTAATAAATTACAACAAGATGCATTACTTCCATATGTAGAGAATGGATTAATAATTTTAATAGGAGCCACAACTGAAAATCCATATTTTGAAGTAAATAAAGCTTTAATTTCGAGATCAATGGTAATAAAATTAGAACCATTAACAGATGAAAATATATATCAAGTATTACAAAATGCGATAGAAAGAAAAGATGGATTAGGAGAATATAATATAAAGGTACAAGATGAAACATTAAAAAAACTTGCTACAATATCAAATGGTGATGTAAGAACTGCATTAAATGGATTGGAAATTGCAGTACTTACAACAAATATGGAAAGTGATGGATATATACATATAACTGATGAAGTTATTAAAAATTGTATACAAACGAGAAAAGCAGTATTTGATAAGAATGGAGATAGTCACTATGATAATATAAGTGCTTTTATAAAATCTATGAGAGGATCCGATGCTGATGCTACATTGTTTTATTTAGCTAGAGCTTTAAATGGTGGAGAAGATCCAATGTTTTTAGCAAGAAGAATAGTAATATGCGCTTCAGAAGATGTTGGAATGGCGAATCCAAATGCATTAGTTGTAGCCAATTCTGCAATGCAGGCTGTCCATATGGTAGGAATGCCAGAGGCAAGAATAATATTAGCAGAAGCATCAGTGTATATTGCCACATCAAAAAAATCTAATGCTACATATTTAGGTATAGATAAAGCACTTGAAGATGTATCAAGTAAAGAAACAGGAACAATACCAATGCATATAAGGAATGCACCAGTTGAAGATATGAAAAAATTAGGATATAGTGAGGGATATCTGTATCCGCATGATTTTAATGGTCATTGGGTTGAACAACAATATTTACCAGATATAATGATTGGAACAAAATATTATATAAAAGATGAAAATATAGAATAAAATACAAAAATATGGAAAACCTACTTTTAGAGAGTAGGTTTTTTATTATGTCAGTAAATATTATTAAACAAATAATAATAGGATTTTTGGCAGGACTTATAAGTGGATTCTTTTCAACAGGTGGAGGTCTAATATTAGTACCAGCCTTTATATATTTGCTAAATATAGAACCACAAAAAGCAAGAGGAACATCAGTATTTTGTATTTTACCAATGGTAATCACTAGTAGTTTTTTTTATTATAAAGAGAATTATATTAATTGGAATGTTGCAATTTTATGTGCAATTGGTGGTGCAATTGGAGGATACTTTGGAGCAAAATTATTAAAAAAGCTACCAGATAAATATTTGAAAATAGCTTTTACTATTTTCTTGATATATGTCTCACTTAAAATGATACTTTGATAAAGAAATTTTGTTATGTCATAAAACAAAAGAGACGTTTCATGAAAAAAAAGAAAAAAGTCAAAAAATGTAAGTTAATATATATCTAGATATTATAAATTAGGAACTAATACAAAAAGAAAATTAATATTATTTGACTTTAAATAGTTTTATTTTCAAAATTATGGAGGTAATAGTATAATAATGGAAAATACAGATAATAGCAATAATAATAGTATATGGAAAAATAAGAATCAGCAGTATATATTTGAATTACAAAAGTTCATGGATCTAGCAGATAATATACAAGATGAAGAATTAAGAAAACTAATTATATATCAAATGTTAAGATGTGATAATTGTGTAACTAAAATAGCAGAAGATATATTTAAAAACATTTTAAATGATAAAAAACATAATTAGGAAGGAATGATTTTATTCTTGAAGGAAATAATAATAGGTGCCATTTCTGGAATTGTAAGTGGAACTGGAATGGGTGGAGGAACTATTCTTATTTTTTTACTTACATTTATGTGTGGACTAGATCAACATATAGCACAAGCAACCAATTTAATCTTTTTTATACCAACATCTATTGTAGCAATTATAGTAAATTTAAAAAATAAATATATAGATTTAAAATTAGCAATACTAATTTCAATTTTTGGTATTTTAGGAGCAATTATAGGAGCGAATTTATCATTCCAAACAGATGTAAAAACTTTAAGAAGACTTTTTGGCATATTTTTGGCAATTATTGCTATTCATGAAATATATACCATAATAAAAGAGAATAAAAAAGTAAAATTGAGTAAAAATAAATAACAAAAGGATTATTAAAAAGATAGAGCTTTTTAAGAATTTTGATGTATATAAATAAGTTGAAAGGGTGATTATAATGAAATTTACAAAAGGTTTATTAGTTGGAGGACTTATTACAACAGGCATACTTTTAATGTATAATGATAATAATGTTATGAGTAAAAATAAAATGATTAAAAAGGGTAAACAATTTGCAAAAAAAATGGGAGTTTTATAAACTTATATTATAGGGAAGTTCTTTGAACTTCCCTATAATACAAGATGTTCGCCAAATTTGCTTAAGCAAATTTGGCGAACAAACAAATAACTATTTTTTAATAGTATCTTTTATTATTCACAACATTCTTCTTCTGAACAATCTTCACATCTATCGTCACCAAAACATGGTTTTTTATCATCTATAAAGCAATCACATTTCTCATGTTTATCACCTTTTAAGCATTTTCCTTCATGATGACATTTTGCACATATTTTGATTTTTTTAGTTGTATTAGCCCAAATTTGTATAGCATAATGTCTATCAGGACAAAGAGGTCCAAATACAAATTCTCCTTCTTTGTCAGTAAAAGTATGACCTATAGGTCTTCTTTCTTCTTTTCCACATTCATAAACGATTTCTGTTAATTTAACAACTGCATCACGAACTGGTTCTTTGAAACAGTTTTTGATAACTCCATAAATTACATCTCTATTATCTTCTGGTAAAGTTATATCAAGATCAAATTGTTTACCTCCAGATACTACTCCGTCAACATCTATAATTGGACAGCAAGGTTTTTTGTTTTCCATTTCCATAATAAATACTTCCTTTCAAAATTTTTTAATCAAAATGTTTGATTAATATATAATATGAAATTTGTCGAAAATTGACAATATAATTATAGTGATGTATTATATATAGGGG
The DNA here is from genome assembly GCA_948663505.1 of uncultured Clostridia bacterium. Lineage (GTDB taxonomy): Bacteria > Bacillota > Clostridia > TANB77 > CAG-508 > CAG-269. The sequence goes on from CAPNAQ010000001.1 coordinate 17,993, forward strand.
GGAATATTAATGAAAAATAAAGTAGAAAATAAAAAATTATATATAAAAGAGTTTTTTAAAAGTCTTAAATTTAGAATGATAGCATTACTTGCAGCATTAGGTGTTACAGTTGGAGGAGGAGCTTTATTATTAGGAGATAAAGAATATAATCAAAATGAAGGGAATAATAGACTTGAAGTGTCGACTGATATAGATAAACAAATTCCAAAAGTAAAACAATTTTCTAATGAAATAAAAGTTAATATTCTAAAAGAAATAGGATATGAGGATACAAAACAAATAATAACTGAAAGTGCAGATAGAGTTTTATTACAAATAGCATTAAAATATAATGAAAGATATGAAACAGATTTAACACCAGATGATTTATCATTAATAGAAAGTAAACCTCAATTTTTAGGAGTTATAGGTGATAATACATATGTGCAAGATTATAAATCAACTTCACCTGTAGATTATCACATATCAGATAATTGGAAAGATAAAACAAGTATAGATAAAATATATATAATTATAAACAGCCGAACAAATGGTATGTGTCAAGTATTTGTTGGCAATTTTTTTATTTTTTTTAAAATTCGTCAAATTCCCTATTTATAAAGCATTCATTAATATTATTTTTTTGTTTATGGATTATATCCATATTTTTTTATTATTTTTCTTGTTTGTTCCCATACATCTTGAGGAGTAAAAATATTTTCATTAATATTTTCTCCCCAATATTTTAATATCTCTTTTTCTTGTTTCTCATTTATTCTAATAAAATTTTTTCTTAAATCTTCTATATAAATTTTTGTTTTTATCATTTTATTTTTCTCCTTTTATCTATACATTAATGCTGTTGGTTCTAATAATTTTATTATTTTTTTCATTTCTTCTGTTTTTTCTATTACTCTTCCTTGTGCATAATTATATTCTTCTAGTTCTTTTCTATCTACTCTGTGCATTTTTCTATTTTTCTTAACATTTTCCTCAATTTCTTTTATCCATTCTTCAATACTGTTATCAATTGGAATATTACTTTCGATTTTTTCAATTTTTATTTCTCCGTTATTTTCATGGTATATTGCACATATTTTTGATAAATAATTTGCCCCTAATTTTAAAAATGCTTTTCTTCCACTGCATAATCTGACTTTTAATACTGTAAATATTTGGCTTTCCATTGTTCCCATGTCTTTATATTCAATATCTTTCGGAGGTTCAGGCATTTTTCTCCCTTGTTCTTCTAATATATCTTGATAACGTGGTAGTCCTGTTTTCAAATAACTTTGTAATGTTTTTAATTTGTCTACTACCTTTTTTTCTCCTCCTAGTTCACTTTTTAAATTTTCTATATATCCTTGTACTTCATTATATCTCTTTTCTTTTATTATTTGTATTAGTTCATCTCTATATTTTTCCTCTTTTATATCTCTCATTATTTCCTGTTGTATATGAAAACTGTCTTTTTGGCATATTGTATCATCTGTCGCTGATGTACTTATCCATTTCGCACCGTCTCCATTATTTGCCCTAACTTCTATACTTGTTTCATCATATTTTTGATATACTCTTGCATTTCTTAATTTTCCTAATCTTTGAGGCGTCATCATTCCAGCTATTATTGTTTTGTTTACTAATTCGCTTCTTGTACTGTCTTTTTTCCACCCTTCATACGTTATATGTAGTTTTAATTCTGTTTTCATTTTTCTTTTTGGATTATATTCTTGGTTTTTCTTTTCACATTGTTTTTTATATTTTTCTTTTGCTTCTTTTCTATCTTTTCCTTGTAAATTAATCCATATTCCGTCGGCTTCTTCAAATAGTGCAGGAACTTGTTTAGTCCCTTGTACTAATTTACCTTGTTTCATAAATTTTATTTCTTCATTCTCTTTGGCTTCTATTTTTTCCCCTATTTTCCATACTAATTGCTGTATTGTTTGATGACTTATTGTCTCATTTGTTAGATTTTTTACATCATTTGCTCCTTTTCTATATGATACTGTATTTACCACTGTTTTTAATATCATTTCTGCTAAATTGCTTGATATTTTCCCTATTGTTTCTATTTTTATTGTTTCATCTAATAAATATACTGTTTTCTTATCTTTTATATATATCGCCCTTTTATATTCTACCTCACCCATTATTGTTTTTATTGTGTTTATTCTATATCCTTTATGTCTATATTCTTTCTTGTTTCTTTCTTTCATTAATTTCTCATCTTGTTTTTCTAATACTTGCTTTATTATTTCACACCCTAAATTACATACTAATTTGAATACCTTTTTTTCTAATTCTATAAATTTCTCATCTTTTACTTCTTCTTTTACTTCGTTTCTCATTTTTTTCACCTTTTTATTTTATATTACTAAGGGCTTTTTATCGCCCCTAGTTTTGTATTATCTAAATACATATTTAACACAATCTAACATTCCTAAACAATACGCACATGCGTTTTCATACCTTGTTATACCACTTATACTGCTTAAAAGCTTTAGATATTCTTTATCTTTCTTGTTTTCATAATTTTCTATTATTCTCAAATATTCTTTTCTATGTTCTTCATAAGGTTTTATTCTTCTTAAAAGTTTTTTATTTTTATCTACTTTATTATAAACATAGTTCAAAAAATATTCAATTATTGATTTTTCATTCATGTTTATCTCCTTTATAAAAAAATTATTCTTATTGTTTTATTAATAACTATGTTGGTACTCTTACAAAACTAAAGCCTTGTTTCATTCCTAAATAATAAGCAAGAGCATTTTCATATGTTGACATTACTTCAAAACAATTAACCAATCTTTTTAATACTAACTTTGAATTGTCATCTAATGTATTACAAGTTTTTTCAGTAATTTCACGATAATTATTAAAATATTTTTTATAAGTATCATCTTTTTCTAATACATTTGACATATTTTGCATTTTATAAGTAACAAAATTTATAAAATCATCGTCCATTATTGTTTCATTCATTTTTTCACCTCCCTATCTTCATTGTACTTAGTCCTAAGTTTATATAACTATATTAACATTTTATAGACCATATGTCAATATTTTTTTCAAATTTTTTAGACTTAAGTTCATATTTTATAGGAGATAATTAAATTTTTATATAAAAAAGTATTGCTTTTAATATTTTGTTATTATATATTTTCAATGAGGTGAAACAAATGATAAACTATAATCCACTTTGGAAGCTTTTAATTGACAAGGGAATTAGTAAATCAGAATTTAGAAATTTATGTAAAATTTCCAAGCAAACTTTAACAGAAATGAACAAAAACAATAATATCAGTCTTAACACTATTGACAGAATATGTAATATTTTAGATTGTAATATAGCAGATGTTATAGAACATATAAAAGGTTAATATTATGTCAACTGTGTATCCTATTTTAACATGATTTTATAAAACATCAAGTATTTTTTTGTAAAAGTGCCAAAATAGTTTACATAAATTACTTTTTGATGTTTTGTAAACGATTTTTATATTTTCGTAAAGAATAAAGAGGATTTTTATTTTTCCTCTTTATTTTTTTTGTTTTTTTCTATTAAATCAAATATCCTTAATATTACTAAAACAATAATTAATTCTGTTAATGAAATTATAAAAGCTTTCTTAGTATCATAATTACAAAATTTTAATAGTTTATCAAAATACATCATTTCATCTCTTCCCCCTTCTAAATGAATAATTTATTTTTCATATTATAACGTTTGGAACGTATAGTGTCAAGTCCGTATATTTCTGTTATTATTTTCATGAGGTAGAAATTATGAGTAAATTTGAAAATGATGAAAAATTAATTAAAACTAATGGTTCTATAGAATTTAAACTTTTAGATGTTTTAAATAAAAATAATATTACTAGATATAGATTAAGTAAGATTACTGGTATAAGATATGACACAATTTGTAATTATTGTTCAGGTAATGTGTCATTAATAAATAAAGAATATTTAAAGATTTTTTGTGATGTCCTAAATTGTAATATTGAAGATATAATAGAATATAACAAATCATAATAAAGAAGTAGCTTTATACTACTTCTTTACTTTCAAATGGGTTAAAATAATATATTTTATTTTCTTCTATTTTATAGCTTTGGCTAAAGTCTATTTTGGCTATTTTTAAGTCTTTTATGTTTCTGTAATATGTTGATGATGACATGTTATTTTTTATATCTTTTAGTCCATTTAATTGGATTGCACAATAAAAATTATATAATAAATTTGCTTTTGCTGGTTTATACATTTTGTTTAGTCTTTCATATACTGCCTCTCGTCCTCTTACTATTTCTAAGTCACTTTTTATAAATTGTAATACTTTCATAAATTCATCACCCCATACTTTCCTTAATTCTTCATATTTTACATCTTTTATTTTTATATGTTTTTCTTTTTTGTATATCTTTTTTAGCATTTTCTTTTTGATTTCACATTCAAATCTTATAAATCCATTTATTTGCTTTATATAGTCTATTATGTTAAATTCTGTGTTTATAAATTTCTTTATGTCATGTTTTTTGAATTCTAGTAGTTTATTATATATTTTTAATGTTGTTGTTGTTCCTGATAGATAGAGGCTTTCATCATAGAAAAATTTTGCGTTTCTTCTTGGATAACTACATCTGCTTAGACTGTTTATATAGCTTTTTACATTTTCTTGGTTTTCTAAGTCATAACATATTGCTATATCACATCTTTGTAAGTTCCAGTTTTCTATATTTGGTAATTTTATATTAAAATCTGTTTCTACTATTCTAATTAGATTTTCAGTTATGAATTCTATATCATAATATCCATTATGGCTATTATATCCCATTATTATTTTGTGATAACTGCCTTCTATTTCTATATAATAACCTTTGTCTACAAATCCATATTTTATTCCTGTATCTACTCGAACACTTAATCTACTATCAAATGACCCTTGCAAATGGTCGTTTGTTATCTCGTATATTAATTGGTTGGTATTATTATTTATTGAACTTTTTACTATGGATTTTGATTTTATTGTATTGTATATTTTTTGGTCGATTTCTGTATATATTTTTATTGTATCTATCATTTTTTTACCTCATATTTTTATATTTCACCGTTTAATTTTTCTAATGTACTTCTATATCTACATTCTGTAGTATAATTGTCAATTTCTCCTGTTTTTAGCATTTGTCTTATTGCTATACGACAATTTATAATGTCAGAACTATTAAGATTTATTGTTATTTTTCTTGCTTCTTCATCTCTTTCATTTAGTTTTTTTACTACTTTATCCAATATATCCTTAAAAATATCTTCTTCCATTTTTTTCTCCTCCTTTATTTTTTCCTATATATGGGACATTCGGCGGGTGTTACTAAGACACCGCCTTAAAATTTCAATAATAATTTTTCTATTTGTTCTATTTTATTTTTTATGTCTTTGTTTTTAAATGGTATACATTTTAGAGTTTCTTTTGCTGTTAATATACAGCCTTTTACTAATTTTATTTCTTCTTCTGTTTCAAATTCTATTTTGTTTTTTTCCATTTCTTTTCACCTTTCTTTTTATCCTCCAAATTTATAAAAATTTATCATCTCCCAGCCCAACCACCTTTTTAAAATAACACTTTTAGCAAAGCCTACGAAGGTTTTTCTGTTAGTAAGAGGTCTAAACCCTTCTAATGTCTATATATATCAATGTTTATATATATATTTACTTGTTGGTGTTTTCGCTTCTTTTTACCTTTAGGCTTAGACCTCTGTTTTAATTGTAATTAATTGCTTCGTATGTCAATTACAAAAATGGCATAAAGTAGCTTGGCTTTCTGGTATTCCCATTTTATACATTTTTTTCATTGACAAATGCTGGGCTTCGTTGTTTTGTATTTGCTAAAAGTTACATTTTATAGTCACTAAATTTTTATATTTTTATCTTTCATTTCTGTTTATGAATTCTGTTTTTTGCATTGTTTCAACTACTTTATAGCTGTCGTATAAGTTTCTTATATAGTTACTTTGTATAAATGATTTTTTCCATTTTTTACGCATTTTGAATTTTTTTTCAGGTGTTGGATTGTCTACTATTGTGTTATAATCTTCGGCGTCATAGCATTTTATTCTTGTCCACCTTCCCATGAATGTTTTGCATTCTATTACATCAAAGCATTGTTCTCTTATTTGTTTTACTACTCTTGTGTATACTTGACTTGATAAGTATATTTTTATTCTTTGTTTTCTTTGTTGTGTTATTACTGACAATATTCCTTCAGGAAAGTCCTTCCATTTTGTGTTATCATATTCATTTTGTACTTCATCAATTACAAATACTACCCCTTTTGTTCCGTTTCTTATTTCTAGTAATTGCCTCCAGTCTGTTAGTGGTAAATCTTGTTTTATGTAGTGTATATTTGTGCATATTATACAGTCAGGATATGCTTCTTTTATTTTTTCTAATTGTTCTACTATACTGATTGTTTTTCCACTTCCTTGCCTTCCACAATATATTGATACTCCAAATAAGTTAAATGTTCGTCCATTTATTAATAACATAAATAGGTCGTATATTTTCCAACGTATAAAATCCATTAGCTTTATTATAAAACCAAATATTGGTATTTCTATATTAGATATTTTTATTTGTTCTAAATAGTTTGCTATTTTTAAAAATTTATATTGCATTTTTAGCCTTTTAAATCTTGTGTATATTTCAATAAATTCTGATATTGGTAAATCTTTAAAGATTTCTAATCTTAGCTTTTTATAATATTTGTTTAAATTTATATTTCCTTTCATTTTTGCCCTTTCTATCCCATGTTTATAAATGGTATTAATTTTAAAATGAATTGTATTATTGCCCATATTAAATGTACTGTTATCCAAAATACTATATTTCCAATAACCATTATCCAAACATCTGAGGGGAAAAACTGCATTGCTTTTATTAATAATTCTGTTGTGTTTACAATAGATGTTGGTATATATGTTAGTACTGGTATTATTCCAATTATTCCTTTTGAAAATATTAATAGTGGCATACACATTAATTCTATTATCATTGATTTTTTCCCCCTATACTTGTATTTTTTTCTAGTCCTAAGGCTGTCGCTCCGTCTGCTACGTTTATTCCTCTTAAAAACTTTGTTATTTGATTTAGGTTATATATAATCATAAATATGAATGTAAATCCTCTTACCCATGAAAACCATGTTTCTTTATATTTTGTAATTTTTCCAAAGTCTATAAATTTGTTTTGTTCTACTTCAAGATTTTCTGTAATTTGATATTTTGGTAAATCTATGCTTAAACTATTATCACTTTCTAATGTTTTTATTGTTTCAAATAGTCTTACATAATCGTTATATGGTATTTTTTCAGATATTTTTTCTTTTATCTCTTCAATATTATCATTAAAGAAATTTTCACTTGGAATAAATAACAATTTTAATAAGTTTCCTAATAGGTCTATTATTGCTTGCGGTATTGCTTTTATGGCTTCCCATATAAAATTAAACCAGTCCCATAAATCAATAAATATATCTGCTATTCCTTTTATTATGTTTCCGTGGTAACTCCCATAAAAAGTTTCCAATATTTCCTAATGCTTCTATAATATTTTCAAAAAAACTTGTTAATCCTCCTATTATTACATTTCCTATGTCACTCGCGAGATTACCGATTTTATTACATATATCAGTAAGCCAATTGATAATATTATTAAACCAATTGGAATTATCACTTGTATCGTTTTCGTTGTTATTGTTGTTATTTCCTCCACCTGTGTTATTTCCTTGATTGTCACCTGTGGAGCTTCCTGAAAAAAAATCGTTTTATATGTTCCATCTGTATATATGTCTATATTTCCACCTAAATAAATGCTATTATTAAAATATGTTGTATAAAAATATCCATGGCTTGTATAATTTGTTTTTATAAATGTATTATTGTTATATTCATACAATACGCCCTCTATTTCTGAATTTACTGTATTAAAGTATATACAATATGATTTACCCATATTTTGTACATCATTGCTAATATACTGTTTCAAATTAGGGTATTTTTCTTTTGATACAAATAATACAGAAAATATATCGCCATTATATCTAAAACTATAATAATATTTATCACTTTTATATTCTTCTGTTTCGTAAAGAGCTTGATAGATTTCTTGAGGTATTTCTAACACTGTTATATCTTCATAGCTAGCAAATGCTTTATTTATAAAAGTAATTGTTATTAATAAAAATATTGTTATAGCTATTATTATTTTGTTTTTTATCTTTAACATTGCTTTATCTCCTTCTATATTTTAATAGCCCAGTATACGGCATATAATGCCATATACATGGGCATATTTTAAATAACTAGAAAAATTTGTATATTATTCTAGGTATTAATGAAACGGCTATCATAATGCCCATTAATGTTAATCCTACAGGCAATAATACCCCTAAATTTGAAGTAATATTTGAAATTAAGCCTGAAAACATTGTGCTAGTTAATGTTAATGTTGACACAGTTTCCATTTTTGCCTTCCTTTCTCCATTTTAAAGGGGTTTTACCCCTTTAAATGGTTTTATCTTTTGTATATTTATTACAAAGTTTTTAATAGAAAAATCTACTAAAAAACCAGTAACCAAAGTAAATTATTAATATTAATACTATTCCATAAGTAAATAATTGAAAAAATGTATTTAGTGTTTTTATTTGCATTAATATTTCTTCTAATAGTTCTATTTCTGACATTCTATTCAACACCTATCAATTCACAATTCCAATAACTTATTCGTTTTTCTGAATTATAAACTTTGTCAAATCCTAGTACTAATTTTATTAATGCAAATCTTTGTAAGTTTAAAGGGGCTATTTTATCAATTAGTTTTTCATCTTTTGAAATAAAGTTAAATTTTTTATTGTCTTTTGCTAAAACATTTATTGATATGTATTGTTCTCCTTCCTTTGTTACTCCTACCCTTTTGTCAATAAAGTTAAATTCTTGCGTTCCTTTAATAACCATTTTGTTTTTTTCCTCCTTTTATATAAAAAAATATATAGGCTATTATTACCTATATATTTTTATTACTTTATATTTACTTATGAGTAATATTTATATAGGTAATTTTTTGCCTACATAAATTTTACACTAACGAACAAATGAGATAATTGCGTCAATAGGAAGAGTAAATTATAAAGTAACAAATATAGATACAAAAATAGTAATGAATGATAAAAGAAAAGAGTATTTAGAAGCTGAAGATAAAATAGATATAACAGAAGGGAAAACAGACGAAGAAAAAGAGCAAATATATAATTCACTTAAAGAAAGATGTTTAGAACAAGATAAAGTAAATAATAGATTTGATAATAAACAAATGGAATTGTAGAAAATACCAACAAATTTGTTAAAGCAAATTTATGAATAAACTTCCACTTTTTGCAAACAATAAGAAAAAACTTATTGAAGCAAGGAGTGGAATTTTTTTGAAAGAAAATAGAAAATTAAAAATAACAGGAGCAATGCTAGAAAAAAGTCAGTTAGAAAACCACTTAGAAAAAATAGCAGCAAGCCATAATACAACAACAAAATCGCAAAAAGAGACATTTCCAATACCACAATTAATAGAAAATTATAAAGCCATAGAAGATGTGTATAATTTATTAAATGAGCATTTAAAAATAGGAATAAATATACATCCAGCAGGAGAATGGTTATTAGATAACTTTTATATAATAGAAGAAACTGTAAAGCAAATACAAAAAGAATTAACAATAGAAAAATATATAAATTTTGTTGGAATTGCAAATGGAGAATATAAGGGATTTGCAAGAATATATGTATTAGCCTCAGAAATAGTAGCATATACAGAAAATAAAATTGAAAGATATAATTTAGAAGATTACTTAAAAAGCTATCAAAGTAAAAAAACACTTAGTATGGATGAAATATGGAACATAGGAATATTTTTACAAATAGCAATAATAGAGAGAATTACTGAAATATGTGCAAAAATATATAGTAGTCAAATGCAAAAATATCACGCAGAAAACATTGCAGAAAGATTAATAGAAAATAAAGAAAAAAATGATATAAAATTTAAAAACAATTCTAAAAAAGTTGAAAAAGAAATGTTACAAGACATGAGGTATCCATTTATAGAATATATGGCATATATATTAAAAAGATATGGAAAAAAAGCAAATGCATATTTAAACATATTAGAAGAAGTTGTAGAAAAGTTAGGAACAACAGTATCAGATATTATAAAAAAAGAACATTTTGATATAGCTACACAAAAAGTGTTAATGGGAAATAGTATAACAAGTATAAAAGAAATACACAGAATAAACTTTTTAGAAATATTTGAGAAAATAAATGGAGTAGAAGAAATATTAAAACAAGATCCAGTACAAGTATATAGTAAAATGGATCATAAAACAAAAGAATATTATAGGGGGAAAATAAAAGAAATAAGTAAAAAGACAAAAATATCAGAAATATATATATCAAGGAAAATGTTAGAATTAGCACAAGAGAATTTTGAAAAAGAAGGTGAAAATAAAAAAGCTCATATTGGATATTATTTAATAGATATAGGCATAAATAGGTTATATGATAAATTAGAATATATATCTAAAAAGGAAGATTCTCCAAAAAATAAAACGAAAATATATATTTTAGCAATAATAGTTTTAACAACAATTATATCTGGATTTTTAAGTTATGTATTAAATTTACAAATTAAAAATAATTGGATAGCAATTGCAAGCTTTATTCTATTTTTTATACCTGCTAGTGAATTTGTAATACAAATTATTCAAAACATTTTAAATAAAGTTGTAAAACCAAAAATAATACCTAAAATAGATTTTTCTGAAGGAATAGATAAAGAAAATTCAGCAATAGTAGTAATCCCAACAATAGTAAAATCAAAAGAAAAAGTAAAAGAAATGATGGAAAATTTAGAAAGATATTATTTAGCAAACAAATCTAAAAATTTATATTTTGCATTATTAGGAGATTGTTCACAAAGTAAAAATGAAAATGAAGAATTTGATAAAGAGGTTATACAAGAAGGAAAAAAACAAGTACAAAAATTAAATGAAAAATATCCAAATGATAATTTTCCAATATTTAGTTTTATATATAGAAAAAGAGTTTGGAATGAAAAAGAAAATTGTTATTTAGGCTGGGAAAGAAAAAGAGGACTATTAAATCAATTTAATGAATACATTTTAAATCAAGAAAAAAATCCGTTTAAATCAAATACAATTCAAGAGGCAGAAAATATAAAAGCAATAAAAGATATAAAATATGTAATTACATTAGATGCAGACACAGATTTAGTTTTAAATTCTGCATTAGAATTAGTCGGTGCAATGGCACATATCTTAAATAAGCCAATTATAGATAAACAAAGAAATATAGTAATTGATGGTTATGGTATAATGCAACCACGAGTAGGAGTAAATTTAGACATAAGCTATAAAACTATATTTACTAAAATATTTGCAGGTGCTGGCGGGATAGATAGTTACACAAATGCAATTTCTGACATATATCAAGATAATTTTAAAGAAGGAATTTTTACAGGAAAAGGAATATATGATTTACAAGTATTTTCAAAAGTTTTAAATAATAGATTACCAGAAAATAAAATATTAAGTCATGATTTACTTGAAGGTTGTTATTTAAGATGTGGTTTAGTATCAGATATTATGCTAATGGATGGTTATCCTACAAAATATACTAGTTTTATGAATAGACTTTCAAGATGGATTAGGGGAGATTGGCAGATTATAGGTTGGCTTGGAAAAAAAAGTCCCTTAAATCTATTATCAAAATTTAAAATTTTCGATAATTTGAGAAGAAGTCTTTTTGAAGTTTCTATTTTAGTAGCATTAATTTATATTAATATTATCAGAAAAATATATGATATAGATATTTTAGGAATAGATAGTTTATTAATAATAATTGAAATAATTCCTTATATAATAGAATTATTTAATTATTTAATAGGAAAAAAAGAGGGAGAAGAAAAACAAAAAACGTTTACCCCTAAAATTACTGGATTTAAAGGTATATTTGCTAGGATAGTAATTGCTTTAGGATGTTTACCATATAAGGCATATTCTGCAATAAAATCAGCTATAAAAACAATATATAGACTTACAATATCCCATAAACATTTATTAGAATGGATGACATCTGAAGAAGCGGAAAAGCTAGCTAAAACAGATTTTATAACATATTATAAAAATATGTTTGTAAATATTATTGCAGGTATAATTTCACTAATTATTTATTTTGAAGACAAAAGCATTTTAGCTTTAATTTTAGGAATAGTATGGATAATAGCACCTGCTATTATGTGGTATATTAGCAAAGAGAAGAACGAAATTCAGAAAGTGGAAGTGTTAAATCAGAATGAAAAGAATTATATTTTAGATATTGGTAAACGAACTTGGGCATTTTTTGAGAATTATTTAAATGAGGAAAATAATTTTTTAATGCCAGATAATTATCAAGAAGATAGAAAAAATAAAATTGTAAAAAGAACTTCTTCTACAAATATTGGTTTATCAATGTTAGCTGTAATTTCTGCATGTGATTTAAAATTTATAAATTATGAAAAAGCTTATGATATTTTAAAAAATATAATAAATACTGTGGATATTTTACAAAAATGGAATGGTCATTTATATAATTGGTATAATACAAGTTCAAAGGAGCCATTAATTCCTAGATATGTTTCAACTGTAGATAGTGGAAATTTTGTTGGATATTTGTATGTTGTAAAAAGTTGGTTAGAAGAAAGGCTAGAAGATGGACGTTATACGTCAGAGATTACATTTTTAATAGAAATTGTAACAAAGTTGATAGAGAATACAGATTTTTCACATTTATATAATAATGAACAAAGATTATTTTCAATTGGTTTTAATATAGAAGAAAATAAATTAACAAACTCTTATTATGATTTATTAGCATCTGAAGCAAGACAAGCAAGTTTAATAGCAATTGCAAAAAAAGATGTACCATCAAAACATTGGAATTCATTAAGTAGAACATTAACAACACTTGGAAAATATAAGGGATTAATATCTTGGTCTGGAACAGCTTTTGAGTATTTAATGCCAAATATAAATATTCCAAAATACAAAGGAAGTCTATTAGATGAATCATGTAAATTTATGGTTATCAGTCAAATGGAATATTCAAAAAAATTACAAATTCCATGGGGAATATCGGAATCAGCATTTAATTTAAAAGACTTAAATTCAAATTATCAATACAAAGCATTTGGAATTCCATGGCTTGGATTAAAAAGAGGATTAGCAGATGAAATGGTTGTGGCACCATATGGAAGTATTTTAGCAATAACAGATTATCCAAAAGAGGTATATCAAAATTTAAAAAGACTAGAGCAATATGGAATGTATGGAAAATATGGATTTTATGAATCAATAGATTTTACACCAGATAGATTAGAAAAAGGAACACAATCAAGTGCTGTTAAAACTTATATGGCACATCATCAAGGCTTAATATTACTATCAATTAATAATTTATTTAATGATAATATTTTACAAAAAAGATTTATAAGAAATCCTGAAATAAATGCAGTAGATATTTTATTACAAGAAAGAATGCCTGAAACAGCAATTATAACAAAAGAAAATAAAGAAAAGGTTGAAAAATTAAAATATACTGATTATGAAGACTATATAGTAAACACGTATAAAAAAATAGACGAAAGACTAATTAGAGGAAGTGTAATATCAAATGATGATTATTTTATTGCAATGAACCAGAAAGGTGAAGGAATCAGCAAATATAAAGATATAATTATAAATAGATATAAAGTAACAGAAGATTACTCTCAAGGTATATTTTTCTATATTAAAAATATCAAATCAAAAAATATATGGAGTTCAAGATATAGCAAAAATGATGGTAAATATAAAATAAGTTTTATGCCAGATAAAATAGAGCAGGAAGTTACAAATGACAATATTAATACAAAAATAACAACAGGAATTGCTCCTGATGAACCTATAGAAATTAGGCAAATGACTTTAGAAAATCTTGGAGATGATGAAGAGATCTTAGAAATAACATCATTCTTTGAACCAGTACTTTCAAGGCAAGAACAAGATTATGCACATCCTGCATTTAATAATTTATTTTTAATATTTGATTTTGATGAAGAAACAAATAGTATATTAGTAAAAAGAAAAAGACGAGATGAAAAAGAATTAGAATTATATATGTGTGTAAACTTATCCACAAATAGTGAAATAATTGGGGATTTAGAATATGAAATTGAGCAAGAAAAGTTTATTGGTAGAGGAAATTTTGGAATTCCACAAATGGTAAAAAACTCAATTCCATTTTCTAAAAAAATAGGACTTGTAACAGAACCAGTACTAAGCTTAAAAAGAACAATTAAAATACAACCAAAACAAAAAACTACAATTAATCTAATAATTTCAGTAGGAGAAAGTAAAGAAAAGGTTTTAGAAAATATAAAAAAATATAAAATAGAAGAAAATATTAAGAAATCATTTGAATTGTCTAAAGCAAAAAATGAAGCACAAAATAGGTATTTAGGAATAAAAGGAAAAGAAATTTCAGATTATCAAAAAATACTATCATATATAATATTTAATAATCCAATGAAAAAGTTAAATTTAGAAAAATTGTCTAAACATAAATATCAGCAAAGTGAATTATGGAAATATGGCATATCAGGTGATTTACCAATAATCTTAGTAAAGATAAGAGATATAAATGATTCTTATGTTATAAAAGAAGTATTAAAAGCATATGAATTTTTTAGAACCAAGAATTTTATGACAGAATTAGTAATAATAGATGAAGAAAAGCATAGTTACGAAAACTATGTAAGAGAAGAAATAGAAGGAACGATTCAAAATAGTCAACTAGCATATTTAAAAAATATTAAAGGTGGTATTTTTGAAATTACAAAAAATGAAATAAGTAGAGAAGATTTTAATTTATTAAAATTTATTTCTGCAATTATAATTGATGGAAGTAAAGGAGGAATTAAAAATACACTTAGAGATTTAGAAGAAGAATATTTAGAAAAATATAAAATGATAGAAGAAGAACCTGTAAAAAATCTATTAAAAAATGAAAGTATAGAAGATATAGATATTTTACAAAATTCGGAAAAACTTAAATACTATAATGAATATGGTGGTTTTTCAGAAGATGGAAAAGAATATTTTATCAAAGTAAATAAAGAAAATAGATTGCCAACAGTGTGGTCTCATATTATGTCTAATGAAAAATTTGGAACACTTGTTACAGAAAATATGGGTGGCTATACTTGGTATAAAAATAGTAGATTAAATAGAGTAACATCATGGGGAAATCAAGCAAATTTAGATATTCCATCAGAGGTAATTTATATAAAAGATACAGAAACTTCAGAAGCATGGTCTTTAGGATTAAATCCAATGCCAAATAACAAAAATTATAATGTTATTTATGGTTTTGGTTATACAAAATATATTAATAAAAATTGCGGTATAGAACAAGAATTTGAGGTATTTGTACCAAAAGAAGATAGTGTAAAAATAGGAATTTTGAGATTAAAAAATACAGAATTAAATAGAAAGAAATTAAAAATATTATATTATATGAAGCCTGTTTTAGGAGAAGATGAATTAAAATCAAATGGATATATAAATTTAGAATATGATTCAAACAATAATATAATTTGTGCACAAAATTTATATAATAGTGATTTTAAAGATGATGTTATTTATGTATCAAACAGTGAAGAAATGAAAAGTTATACAGGTGATAAACAATTCTTTTTTGGACAAGGTGGAATATCAAATCCAGATAGTATAAGAAAGCCAATTTTAAATAATGAAAACAGTTTAGGCAAAAAACCATGTATTGCATATGAAATAGAAGTTGAAGTAGAAGGATTTTCAGAAAAAGAAATAGTGTTTATACTTGGAGCAGAGGAATCTATACAAGATAGCAAAAAAATTGCTTATAAATATAGTAAAATACAAAATTGTAATCAGGAATTAGAAAATGTAAAAAGTTATTGGAAAGACTTATTGGGGAAAATGCAAGTATATACTCCATTAGAATCAGTAAATATTATTTTAAATGGATGGTGTGTATATCAAATTATACAAAGCAGATTACAGGCAAAAACAGGATTTTATCAATCTGGTGGTGCATATGGATTTAGAGACCAATTACAAGATACTATAGGATTAAAATATATAGATCCAAATATTTTAAAATCACAAATTATAAAGCATAGTGAACATCAATTTTTAGAGGGAGATGTTGAACATTGGTGGCATGATGAAACTGGAAGAGGTATTAGAACAAAGTTCTCAGATGATTTATTATGGTTAGTATATCTAACATGTGAATATATAGAATTTACAAGTGATTATTCTATACTACAAATTGAAACTCCATTCTTAGTAGGTAAAGAATTAGAAGAAAATGAAAATGAAAAATATGATAAATTTGAACATTCTTCAAAAAAAGGCACAATTTTAGAGCACTGTTTTAAAGCAATTGAAAGAAGCTTTAATTTTGGTAAAAATGGGCTTCCTAAAATAGGTTCAGGAGATTGGAATGATGGATTAAGTAATGTCGGTACTAAAGGTATTGGAGAAAGCGTTTGGCTTGGATTTTTCTTATATAATATATTAGATAGATTTATAAAAATTTTGAAACAGAAATCAGAGAATGAAAGTCAAATTTCAGAAGTTGATATTCAGAATTCAAATAATAAAGTTCATGAGATACAAATTTGTGATTTTAGTAAGAAAATAGAAGAGTATGAAAAAGTAATGCAACAGTTAAAAAAGGCATTAAATACAAATGGTTGGGATGGAAGTTGGTTTAAAAGAGCTTTTATGGATGATGGAAATATTTTAGGAAGTATGGAAAATGATGAGTGTAGAATAGATAGTATTGCTCAAAGTTGGAGTATTATCTCTAATGCAGGTGATAATGATAAGAAATTTATTTCTATGGAAAGTTTGGAAAATCATCTTGTTGATAAAGAAAATGGAATAATAAAATTGCTAGATCCACCATTTGAGAAAGGAAAGTTAAATCCTGGATATATAAAATCATATTTACCTGGAGTAAGAGAAAATGGAGGGCAATACACACATGAGTATTGTTGTTAAGACAGTTATTCGAACGAAGTGAGTTAGAAATGTCTTATGCAACTGAGCAATAGCGAAGTTGTAATCTTTAGAAAAGAAAAAATATTGATACTCTTAAAATACATATGATATTACGGAAAAGTTTAAGTAATAACAAAACACATAAAAAAGATATTTCTGAGATAAGAAATAAAATTTAAAAATGAAAAAGTTATTTCTTATTTGCGAAATAACTTGACAAAATTTAAATAAAAGTTTATATTTAATGTAGGTGATTAAAATGTTAAAAAGAGAAATGTATTTATCAAGAATTAGAGGTTTCTATGATAGTGATCTTATAAAAATTCTAGTGGGAATAAGAAGATGTGGAAAATCTGTAATATTAAAACAGATAATGAATGAATTGAAAGAAAAAGGAGTCGATAAAGAACATATTATATATGTAAATTTTGAACTTATCGAATATGAAGATTTACAAGATTATAAAGAATTAAATAAATATATAAAAGAAAAAATAGTAGATGAAAAAAAATACTATGTATTTTTAGATGAAATTCAAAAAGTTGACAAATTTGAAGAGGTAGTAAATTCATTAAGAGCTTCTATAGAAAACATAAGCATATTTATTACTGGTTCAAATAGTAAATTATTATCAAATGAATTATCAACTGTTTTATCTGGAAGGTATGTATTATTTAATATTTATCCATTAAGTTATAAAGAATTCATAGAGTTAACAGGTAAAGATGGTAAAAGTGATGAAACTTTTTGGGATTTTGTTAAATGGGGAGGACTTCCAAACAGAACTCAATTTACAGATGAAAGTAATATAAAAGATTATTTGCATAGTGTATTTGATTCTATTATTTTAAGAGATGTAGTCGACAGATTAGGATTAAAAGATACAGTCTTATTTGATTTATTATTACAATATATTGTAGATATAACAGGACGTGAGTTTTCTGCTGAAAATGTTATAAAATTTTTAAAGAATGAAGGCAAATCAGTATCGACAGAAACATTATATATATATTTAGATGCACTATGTAAGGCGTTAATGATGAAAAAAATATATAGATATGATATCCATGGAAAGGCAATACTAAAAACATTAAATAAGTATTATATGACAGATTTAGGAATAGCTCAAATAAAAAATAACAATTTTGAGATAAATAAAAGTTTTGCTATTGAAAATGTTGTATATAATGAACTATTAATAAGAGGATATGATGTATATATAGGAAAAACAAAAGAAGGAGAAATTGATTTTATTGCTACAAATGATGAAGAAAAACTATATTTTCAAGTTGCTTATTTAGTGGAGCAACCTAAAACCGAAGCTAGAGAATTTGGAGCTTATAAAGAAATAAATGATAATTATCCTAAATATGTTCTTTCTTTAGATAAAGCAGATTTTTCAAAAGACGGAATAATTCATAAAAATATAATTGATTGGTTATTAGAAAAGTAAAACAATATAGAAGATCATTATACAAAGGATATATTAATAATGAAATTATAGTTAAAGATAAAAAAGTTATAGTAGAAGGAACAGAAACATTAACATTAGATGGAGATATTACAGGAAGAAAATCATATATACCAGTAAGTGATGTAATAAACAAATTATATGAGTGCTTAAAAACAGTATTAGAATTATTGGATTAAAGAATAGAAGGTGATACATATGATATATTTTATAGCAGATACACATTTCAATCATAAAAATATAATAGAATATTGTAATAGACCATTTAAAGATACAAATGAGATGAATGAATATATTATACAAAAGTGGAATTCTGTTGTTAAGGAAAATGATATAGTTTATCATCTTGGAGATGTAGGTTTTGGAACTACTGAAATGTTAAAAGAATTAATCGGCAGATTAAATGGAATCAAAATATTATTACGAGGAAATCACGATTTTAAAAGAGGTGTTAATGGTTGGAAAGAAGTAGGTTTTAGTGAAGTGTATAAGAAAAGAATAGAATTAGGAAATTTAATATTAACACATGCACCAACAGAAGTAGTAGAAGAAGGAAAAATTAATATTTTTGGACATATACATGATAAGCCATTAGACGAAAGATTTAATAAAGATAACCATATATGTGTTTCTTGTGATGTTGTAGACTATACTCCGATAGTAATAGAAATAAAATAAGATAAGGAGAAATTAATATGGCAAAAACTAAAAATGAAAAAAGATGTGTATTATGCAATAAACCATATGATTACAAATATGCAATGTTTGGCAGAGGTTGTTTACACAACTTATATGGATTATTAGAATTTTCAAAACCACCAAGAATAGTGTGGAATAAAGAATTATATTTATGTACTAAAATTGCTTGGAAAAATCATAAATTTTTTCTTAGCAAAAAGAAGAAGTATGCTTTAGCACAAAAATATATAGCTCTAAATTATTTAAACAAAATGGATTATGATTTTTTAGATGATATAAAAAAGAAAATCAAAAATGACATAAATAATATATCAGTATTTTCAAAAAACATAGTAGACACAATTTCTTTTACATTAAATGACATATATAAATTATTTAATTATGCACAAAAATTTGATGAACTTATAAAAGAGTTTCAAAATATAAATTGGGAAGAAGTAGATGAAAAAGTTGCAGAAAATTTTATGAAGAGTATGAGTTTCATATTTGATGTAACTAAAAAATCAAATCCAATATCATATGCTGTATTCTATTCAATGCAATACACATTTTGGCAAGTAGTAGTTGTGGGAGGAATATTAGCAGATATGAAACTTTCTGCTAGGCTATTGACTAATTCATTATCACTATTTGGAAAAGAACCAAGTGATATGTTTATAGAAGATGAGGAAACAATCCAATTAATATTAGAAAATCAAACATTTAAAGATAGAATAAACCAATTAATAAAAAAATATGGAGAAGGCAATGAAGAATTTATTATAGATGATAGTGCACCAACAGAAGACATATTAATTAGATTTGATAACAAAGATTTGCTTTTTGCACTTCATGATGCAACATTATTTGTTAGAGGTATAAAAGATGCAAATAATATATGGAATTTAGAAATAGAGATTAAAGATACATATGATTTTACTGATTTTAAAAGCTTTAAAGAATATGTTGACTCAAATAAATCAAAACTTGAAGATATTCTTTCAACTACATTAAACAATTTTGGAGTTGTATCAAGTGAATACGAAGTTATAAAAACATATGATGTTAGAATAAAGTTTAAAACAAAAGAAGGAGAATTTTAAGTTTTATTAGGTGGTGTTATATTGAAAAAAATTGAAATATTAAAAACTATAGGACTAATACTTTTTTCGATTTTGATAGTTTGCTTAATTATATATATATTAAAACTAAAAATTTTTGGAGTAATAGATAATGATTATAAAAATGTAGGTTTAAAAATCGAAGATTATAATGTGGAATATTGCACAACTTATAACTATGATAAACTTAGTAAATATAAAGTATATAAAATTAAGAATTATTATAG
>CAPNAQ010000002.1 GCA_948663505.1 uncultured Clostridia bacterium
AGAAAATATAAATAATATTAATCTATAAATATGTTTATATTTATTTCTCTACAATTATTGCATTTGGTAAATATCTTTCTCCTATTGGTGTTGAAGTTTTATTAACAACTTTTCCATTATAATACATTGTAGCTGATGACCCTCCATCTAAATTAGCTGCATTATAAGCATCATACTTATTAAATATTTTCTGCAATTCTAAGAAGTTTGTTCCTAAACTATAACCTGGTTGTCTTCCATCTATAGCAACAAATATAAATGTTCCATCTTTTCTTTGGCCTATTGCCATTCTAGGATGTATTCCTCCAGAATTTGAATTTGTAATTTGATTTTTACCATTTACTATAATATATGGTCCAAATTCAACAGCTGATTCTATTCCAGCATTTATCGCTTGTTGATATGTATATTTTCCAAGTACTAATTTACCCTCTTTACTTAAACCAATTAAACTATATGTTGCATTTTTATTGCCATATTGCAACTTTTTATTAATAATAGTAGTTTTACATAATTGATTACCCATTCCTGTTCCTTCAGGATCATAAAATCCACCAGCATTTATACCTGCTATTGCATTATTTTCTTTAACAATTTGACTTAACTTTGTTCCACTATTATTTTTTCTGCTATCCACTAATTTAACTTTTGAAGCATCTGGAACTATCATTACATATCCAACATAATTTTTTCCTGTTATTTTTTCTACAGTTATATCTTTTTTCTCTTTATCTAAAACAATTGTAATTGCATCTGAATCTGAATCTTCATTATTTTCAACTTCAAGTTCTTTTAATATCTCATCAATTTCTTCTTTAGATAAAAACCATGTTGCTAAATATTGATGATTCATTGTTGACATTGCCGTTGCTACCCATAATTGTTTATACTTTTTAAATAAATTTGTTTTAAAAAATAAACCTATAAATATTATTCCCAAAACTATTAATACAATTATAATTTTTAAAAATAAAAACATTTTTTGCTTTAATGTTTTTTTCTTTTTTTGTTTATTTTTTTTAGGTTGTTTATTTTGTATTCTATTTGGTTCTTTATTTTCTATATTCTTTTTTTCTTCATGTAATTTATACTCATTATTTAATATTACATTTGTCATTGTGTCTAAGTCCATTTTTAGGTATCATTCCTCTCTTGATTAATAAATTTTTTCTTAAGTTTAACAAATCTTGTCGAATTATATCATTAGTAAATAAATATGTCAAAAATTTCTTAATTCAAGTTTCATTTTTATAGCTTACTAATTTGATTATAGAAAAAAGATATAGTTTAAAAAACTGAACATAAACTTCTTAATCTTAGGAATAATATTTAAATTAACATTAATAAGATTTATTTATTAGAAATATGTATATTTTCAATTTGTGCATTCATTTCCCTAGAAACAATATTTTGGATTTGAGCAATCTGTTCTTTAGAAAGTTCCTTAGTACCAATAATTACACTAATACTATCACCATTAACAAAAATAACACTATTATCAAAACCCTTTGTCTTAAATAAATTCTCACAAATCATAATTCTATTTTTAATATTATTAATTTTAGTAATTTCTTCAGAAGCAGACTGTCTTTGTGTCTCTAAAGAATTTGCATTATTTAAAACCTTTTCATAGGTTGCAATCATTTGAGAATACATAGTATCCCTTTCTAATTTAGAAGTAGTAAAATAATCATCACTATTAGAAGATTTCGAATTTGTAGTTACAGTATTATTTTCAGCTACAAAATTTTCAGTTACTGTGTTATTTGTTACATTATTTGTTTTATTATTTACTGTGCTGTTAGTTTTATCATTAGTTGTATTTTTATTTGTATTATTAGAAACAACATCATTACTACTAACTAATTGAGCATCTCCAATATTTGACATTTCCAACATTTCTTCTTCAGTTGCACTTGTTTGATATGAAGTATCTAATTTATTTGAACTAGTATAATTTAAATATCCTGCTGTTACTAACATTAAAGCAATAACATAAATAATAATTTGATTTTTCTTAAACATTTTCATATTTATATCCTCCCTTGATATTATGTAAATGTCCAACGGGGACATTTCCTTTCACTTCGCTTCGCTCGTTCATCGTCATCCAAGATTTTTCTTTGAAAAATTTCGTCTGCCAAATTTCTCAGATGACTTATGTAGAGCTCGACATTATTGCATTTCAAATACTTGTATTTTGTGTGTTGCAAGTCCTGTAACTGCTTCTACTGCCTGAATTATATTGCTTTTTACACTTGCATTTGATGCTCCTTTTGCGGTAATAATTGCCCCTTCTATTTTGGGCTGTGTTGTTTTTTGAATTATTGGTGTTTTATCTCCACTATCTTCTTGGTATACTATTTCTTTTTGTGTATCTGTTTCTTCAATTTTTCGTATTCCTCCTGATGTGTCTGTTTCTTCTGTTGTACTTGTCTTTGAGTTTTCATTATACATTGCAACTGTTTCGCTTGATTCTGAATAATTTATTAGTACTTGAACATTTCCAACTCCTTGTATTTGGCTTAATATTGATTCTAATCTTTGTTCTAAATTATTCGAGTTTACATCATATTCACTGTCATTTTTTTTTGAGCTTTGCATTGCAGCTAATTGTTTTCCTGCAGAATTAGTTATTGTTTTATTTGAACTTTTTTTACCATTCCAGACATAATTTATTATTACAATTGTAATTATTAGTATTACTATAAAAAACACCAAATTCTCAATTTTCTTTTTGTCATTCCCTTCACTACCGATTACTTTCTTTGCTTATAAGCTTTTTTAACTTATCTTTAAACATTTTTCATTCACCTCGTATTCTTGAATTAAAAATTTTTTTATTATTTCTATATCAGTTTTTGTTATATTACTTTCTTGATTTTCTTCTTCCTGCTCTTTTTCTGATATTTTTATATCTACTTTTTGTATTTTTTGAATTTCAGTTAATAATTTTTCTTCTATACTTTGTTTTTGTTTCTCTTCTTCACTTTTTTCAATTTTCTGTTTTATTTTTATAGTTATTTTTCGTATTCCACTATCATTTTCATTTTGTGAAACTTCTGCTTCTACTTTACATTTCTCTACTTCATATCCCTTTTCCTTAATTTTATTTGTAATATCCTTTTCTAATTCTTCTTTATACATTTGATTTAACCTTAGATCCATTGAGCTTTGATCTACTTTTTCATTGTTATATACATTATTTGAATTTTCAATAAAACTATCAACATCCATAATATTAAATTTTATGTTATTACTATTTTCTATAAATGGTGATAATATACTAAATAATATATATAATCCCATTACTGTTTTTATGTATTTCTTTGTTTTGTTATTTGGAAGTAACATTTCTAATATTGAGATAATTATAACTGCTAAACATAAATTTTTTACCCACGAACTTAAAAATGCAATCAATGTAAAATCCTCCTATTACCTATACATCATTCCAGAATTAGACATTCTTATTAACAATGTTGTTCCAATAATAACCATAAATGATATTGCTGCTATAATTCCTAATAAAATTTTAAAGATATCAGATATTTGCTCAATTAGTTTAACTATTTTCTCATCTGCAATAACCCCACTAATACTTGCAACTAATTTATATGATATTGTTAAAACAGATAATTTTAATATTGGCATTATACATATTCCAATTATTATTATTACTCCTAAAAAACCAACTGCATTTTTTAATATTATTCCACATCCTAATACACTATCAACAACATCTCCCAGAATTTTACCTACTACTGGTATTGTACTACTAACAATCGTTTTTGCTGTTTTTGCTGTTATTCCATCAATGCTACTTGATAATGTTCCTTCTAATGATACTATTCCTGTAAAAATAGTAAGTACAAATCCTAATAACCATAATGTACTTGATTTTAAGAACTTTCCTATTTTTTCAACTTGAATTTTATCTGATATTTTTGATATTATACTTATTGATGTTATTACAAGTATTACTGGTATTAAAACATTTTGTATCAAATTTCCTATAAAATTTATCATAAATAATATTACTGGCTCTAATATTGTACTTGTAGTAATACTTCCTGTATATAACATTAGAGATATTAGTATTGGTATTAGTGCATTCATAAATCCTATTAAATTTGCTGTTGTTTCTTTTACCATATTAATTATATCTGAAAAATTACTCATTATAATTGTTACTATTGCTATATATTGAACATAATATATTAATTTAGATATATTATCATTTTCTAGACTTTCACTAATTGATTTTAATATGCTATGTATAACAATTATTACTAATATGCTAATTAGACTTTTTATACCTATTTTTATTTCTGTTCCTAATAAACTAATTGCTTTTTTGTATATTGTGGAATTGTCAATCTCTCCTTTTATTGCTGAATTTAATATTTCATTTATGTCTATGTCTTCGAAAAACTCACCTGTATATTTTTCAGATTGTTCGATAAATGAACTTATTCCAAATGTTTCTTTTTGATCACTAATCGTGTTTTCACTTGTATTTTCATTTTTACTTTCTGAATATGTAATGTTTGCTGTTAATATTATAATTAACATTATTATTATTGAAATTAAAATCTTCTTTTGTATTTTCACATTTTTTTAACCTCCATAACTACTATATTAAATATTGCTCTTTCTAAGTTGGCATAATTTTTAATATAATCTCTAATAAATTTGATATTATAGGTATTGACATAGAAATTATTATAATTTTACTACCTAACTCTATTTTACTTGCAATTGCAGCTTCTCCTGAGTCTTTACAAATACTTACTGCAAATTCTGATAAAAATGCAATTCCTGTTATTTTTATTAATATTGCAATAAATTGTGTATTTATGGAATATTTATCTTGTATTGATTTTATTAAACTTATTATTCCTGTAAGTTTGTCCATTACTAACATTAGTATTAATACTCCTGTTAATATACTTATGAATACTGCATATTCTGGTCTATATTGTTTTAACATTACTATAATTATTAATGCAATAAGTGCTATTCCAATTATTTTTATAATCTCCATATTTTTATCAACCTCTTTCACTACTTACAAATTAAAGAGTGTCCTAACAGTATCAAATAATCCACTTATTTCTTTTATTACCATTGTTAAAACAATTACCAATCCAGCTAATGTTGTCATCATTGCTTGATCTTCTCTTCCTGCTCTTACTAATACTTGATATAAAACTGCTACTAATATTCCTATAGCAGCTATTTTAAATAATAAATCAATACTCATATTCCTACCCCTCCAATTTATTTAAGATATGTCCCTAAATGGACATTATATTAATATTATTACTATAGCCATACCTATTGCTGTTCCTAACTTTTGATATAATTTTTCATTTTTGTTCTTTTCTTCTAATGCTTGTGTTATTTGCTTTTCCAAAAAGCTTTCTGTTAATTCTATTTGGCTTATTTGCCCTTCTGTATCTGTTGTTCCGTAATAGCTTTGATAATGTTTTTATTGCTTGCTTGTCCTCTTTTTTTAGATTACTTTCAATTTCTTCTACTGCTTCTTCCCATGCTATACTTGCTGTGCCATTTTTCATTTTTTCTTTTGCTTCTCTAAATAGTTTTGATATATTTGTATTTGCAGTTTTTGATATTTCATTAAATATTTCTGGTATGGGATTATATGTAAATTTAATTTTTGTTTTAAATATGTTTAGTGCATTTTTTATTTCTTCTAATTCTTTTAGTCTGTATGAATATTGTTTTGATATGTATCTTCCTATTAGTACTGATGATGTAAATATAAAAAATAACATACAATATTTGATAATTTGCATTTCTTATCATCCCCTTCTTTTAAACTGCCTCTTTTTTTCTTTATATTATATGCTCGCTTTTTTATTTTAGAACTATTTTACGTTTCAATTTTTTGAAAAATATATTATTTAGAAAAAAGATAAAACCGAAACTTAAACATATAATTAGTTGAAAGTTATCTGCCTTTATGCTATTATAAATGCATATAAATCGTAGAATCTGAAAGGAGATAATATTTATGAATAATAAAAATACATCTGAGTCAATAAGTATAACTAAAATAGATAATAATTTAATAGATATTGAAAAAATATATGATGATATTAGAAATAAAATTATTGTAGCAAGAGGAAAAATGCTAAAACATATAGATACAACTATGGTCGAAGTTTATTGGTATGTTGGAAAAATAACCTATGAATTATCTCAAAATGGTAATAAAGCAAGCTATGGAAAAAAAATAATAGAAGCATTGTCAAATAAATTAACTGATGAATTTGGAGGAGGTTTTTCACCAGCTAGTATAAGAAGAATGCGTAGGTTTTATGAAATGTATCCAATTTGGTCGGCAGTGCCGACCGAATTA
Organism: uncultured Clostridia bacterium; assembly: GCA_948663505.1. Classification (GTDB taxonomy): domain Bacteria; phylum Bacillota; class Clostridia; order TANB77; family CAG-508; genus CAG-269. The sequence continues at coordinate 6,389 of CAPNAQ010000002.1, forward strand.
AGTTGGTCACATTTTCAAGAACTAATAAGAATAGATAGAAAAGAAGAAAGACAATTTTATGAAATTGAATCAATTAAATCCAATTGGGGTTATAGAGAATTAAATAGACAAATAAATACAAAACTATATGATAGATATTTAATATCTCCAGATAAAAATAAGATTATGTCAGAGTCAACAAAAGGTCTAATTGAAAAGCAACCAGAGGAGCTTTTAAAAACTCCTTATATTTTTGAATTTGCTGGACTAAAAGAAAACAAAAATTATTTAGAAACAGATTTAGAAAAAGCATTACTTTCTCATCTAACTGAATTTCTATTAGAACTAGGGAGAGGATTTTCATTTGTATCAAGTCAACAAAGAATTAAAATTGGCTCTGAATATTACTATCCTGATTTAATATTTTATAATCGTCTTGCAAAATGTTTTGTAATAATAGATTTGAAAATTGGAAAACTAACACATCAAGATATTGGACAAATGCAAATGTATGTAAATTATTATAAGAAGACTCAAATGATAGATGGAGAAAATGAACCAATAGGAATACTATTATGTGCTGATAAAGATGATGCAGTTGTAGAAATGACATTAGGAGATGATATAAAAAATATTTATGCTTCAAAATATCTAACTTACTTGCCAACAAAAGAAGAACTAATTAAGATCATAAAAGATGAAAAAGAATTGATTGAATCAGTAAAAGAAAATGAAAATGAATAATAGAAAAATGTAATAATTGATTGGAGGAAATATGTTTAAAATACACTCAGATTATAAGCCAACAGGCGATCAACCAAAAGCAATTGAATATTTATCAAAAGGAATTCAACAAGGCAAAAAATACCAGACACTACTAGGTGTTACTGGCTCACGGAAAAACTTTTACAATGGCAAATATTATACAAAAAGTGCAAAAGCCAACATTAGTATTAGCACACAATAAAACACTTGCAGGACAACTTTATTCAGAGTTTAAAGAGTTCTTTCCTGAAAATTCAGTTGAGTATTTTGTTAGCTATTATGATTACTATCAACCTGAAAGCTATATAGCCTCATCTGATACTTATATAGAAAAAGATGCCTCTATAAATGATGAAATAGACAAGCTTCGTCATTCTGCAACAGCGTCACTATTTGAAAGAAAAGATGTTATAATAGTTGCTTCTGTCTCATGCATATATGGTTTAGGAGACCCTATTGATTATGAACATATGATAGTTTCGTTAAGACCTAATATGCAGAAATCTCGAGAAGAGGTCATGAAAAAATTAATTAACATGCAATATTCAAGAAATGAAATTGATTTTAAAAGGGGAACTTTTAGAGCAAAAGGTGATATACTAGAAATTTATCCATCAGATCAAAGTGAATCTGCAATTAGAGTAGAATTTTGGGGCGATGAAGTTGAAAAAATTCATGAAATAAATCCTTTAACAGGAAAAGCAATTGCTGAAATGAAACATGTTATGATATTCCCTAACTCCCACTATGTTACAACATCTGATAAAATGGAACATGCATTAACTACTATTGAACAGGAATTAGAACAACGTATTAAATATTTTAAAGATAATAATAAATTGATTGAAGCTCAAAGAATTGATGAAAGAACAAATTTTGATATGGAAATGATGAAAGAAACAGGATTTTGTCAAGGAATAGAAAATTATTCAAGGCACATAAGTGGTAGACCAGCAGGCTCTCCTCCATTTACATTATTTGATTATTTTCCAAAAGATTATTTACTTTTAATTGATGAATCACATGCCACAATCCCTCAAGTAAGGGCAATGTATAATGGTGATAGAGCAAGAAAAGATTCTCTTATTAATTATGGTTTTAGACTTCCATCTGCATATGATAATAGACCTTTAAGATTTGAAGAATTTGAAGAAAGAATCAATCAAGTTGTTTTTGTTAGTGCTACACCTGCAGATTATGAGAAAGAACATGCAAAAGAAAATGTTGTTGAACAAATTATAAGACCTACTGGGCTTTTAGATCCTAAAATACAAGTTAAGCCTGTAAGTAATCAAATTGATGATCTCCTTGAACAAATAAGAATTAGGGTTGAAAAAAATGAAAGAGTTCTTGTTACTACTTTAACAAAAAAAATGGCTGAAGATTTAACATCTTATTTACAAAGTTTAGATATAAAGGTAAACTACATGCATTCAGACATTAAAGCTTTAGAAAGAATGGAAATTATACGTAATTTAAGACTTGGCGAATTTGATGTTTTAGTTGGTATTAATCTTTTAAGAGAAGGTCTTGATATTCCTGAGGTTTCTTTAGTTGCTATTCTTGATGCTGATAAAGAAGGCTTCTTACGTTCTGAACGTTCTCTTATTCAGACTATTGGTCGTGCTGCTAGAAATACTGATGGTACTGTTATTATGTATGCTGATGAGCTTACTGATTCTATGGATAAGGCTATTACTGAAACTAATAGAAGAAGAAAAATTCAGGAAGAATATAATACTAAAAATAATATAACTCCTAAAACTATTAAAAAATCAGTTAGAGAATCTATTAGTATTACAAAACAAGAAGATATTGGTGTTGAGTTCAAAATGGATAGTCTTGATGACATCAAAAAGACTATTAGTGAGCTTACTGATCAAATGCTTAAATTTGCTGCTTCTATGGAGTTTGAAAAAGCTGCTGAACTTAGAGATAAAATTAAGGAATTAGAGAAACTTTTATAGTTTTCTAATTCCTTTCATATTATAAGAAACTATTTTATTTTCTTCTTAGTTTTTTATAATAAAATTTATATAACTATTAATTTTATTCTGTTCTTAAAGCTTCAACAGGATCTCTTTTGCTAGCCATTTTAGCAGGAATAAGTCCAGCAATAATAGTCAAGAACATACTAATTAGAACAAGAATGACACCTGCATTAAAAGGAACCATAGCATGAACAGACACACCTGTAATAGCATAAATTGCAGCATTTATTGGCAAAGTTATAAGAACTGTAATACCTATACCTAAAACACCAGAAATTAAACCAACAATAAAAGTCTCTGCATTAAATACTCTAGAAATATCCTTTTTAGAAGCACCAATTGCTCTTAAAATACCAATCTCTTTAGTTCTTTCAAGAACTGAAATGTATGTGATAATTCCAATCATAATTGATGAAACGATTAGTGAAATTGCAACAAAAGCAATAAGTACATAGCTTATAGTATTAACAATTTGTGTTACAGACTTCATCATAACACCAACTAAATCTGAATAATTAATTTCGTTCTCTTCTTTTCCATTATCTTTTTGCATTTGATTATATTTGTCTATACCTGATGTGATATTATCTTTTGATTCAAAATCTTTAGGAAAAATATAAATAGATAGTGGATTTTCCAAATCTACTGAACCCAATTTTTTTAGATTTTCTTCATATGTAGCCTTTTGATTATTTGTATATGTTTCCATAACTTGAGCAATTTGTTCACTTGTTAATGTTGCCATTTTAGCTTTTTGTTCAGCTGATAGACTATTAATATCGAATTTTGTTTTTTCATCTTCTTTTAGGAACTCTAAGCCTGTAAATACATTAATGTTTTCATTTTCTTTCTGTTCCTTTACAACCTCTGCTTCATTAGTTTTATTTATAACATGTTCCTTTAATTCTTTAGTATAACCTATCATTCCATTAGCCATACCTGAAGCTACGCTTTCAGAATTTTGCTTTATAATTCCAACAATTTTTATACTTTCTGCATTTGCAATTTTTTGCTTCATATAGTCTTCATCTTCACTTTTGTTAATCCATAAACCATTTTCTTTACTATAAAATTCTGGATTTAAAATCAATTTAAAAGATAGATTCAATATATCATCAAATGTATAAGAAGACTGTTCAGATTCCTCAACTTTTTCACCTTTCATAATTGCATTCATCTTTTTTTCTATCTCTTTTTGATCTTTTAATCCTAAAGCATATAAAGTGTAATCTGGAATTCTGTTATTTTCATCGACAACTAAAACCACTTCATTATAATTTGATGGCCATTTACCAGCAACTACATTATATTGACTTTCTAGAAGTTCTCTATTATCTAACATTTCAGAAAAAACATCTGTATTAGTCATATTTCCAAAATTAATTTCCATTCCCATAGCTTCCATAACTGTTGCAGGATTTACTCTAACTATATCATTTGTAGTATCTGCTTTATATAAATTTAAATCTAAATGATATCCATATTGAATAGCATTAGCATATTCTGAAATTCCATTATTATCTTGTTCTAAATATTTTTTTAACTCTTTTAAATTATTATTTTTAACTTCATTAGACATTGTTGATAACATATCATTCATAATATCAGTAGAATAAATTTTTCCATCTTCTTGGCCTGTTGTATCAACTTCGGTTTGCCCCATCATCAACTCCATCATACTTGACATATCTACAGCTTGATCTTCAATCATAATTGGATATGAAGATAGTGTATCTTCTTCAACTTTTTGTATAAAATTTTGAACACCTGTAGAAATCGCTAAAATCAATGCAATTCCTATTATTCCAATACTTCCTGCAAAAGATGTTAATAATGTTCTTCCTTTTTTAGTCATTAAATTATTTAAACTTAAACGTAAAGCTGTAAAAAACTTCATTGCAGTTCTACCTGATTTAGCTTTATTATCTTCATTTTTTGCATCTTCTTCTGTATATGGTTTTGTATCATCTGTTATTACACCATCTAATATCTTTATTACTCTTGTTGAATATTTTTCTGCAAGTTCTGGATTATGTGTAACCATTATAATAAGCTTATCTTTTGAAATTTCTTTTAAAATTTCCATTATTTGTACACTTGTTTTAGTATCTAATGCACCTGTAGGCTCATCTGCCAATATAATATCAGGATTATTTACTAATGCTCTTGCAATTGCTACTCTTTGCATTTGTCCTCCAGACAATTCATTAGGTTTTTTATGTATTTGTTCCTTTAAACCTACATCTTCAAGTGCTTTTATTGCCCTTTGCTTTCTTTCTTTTTTAGAAACACCTGATATAGTTAATGCCAATTCAACATTTGATAATATTGTTTGATGTGCAATTAAATTATAACTTTGAAATACAAATCCTACAGAATAATTACGATAAGCATCCCAATCTTTATCTTTAAATTGCTTTGTAGATTTTCCATTTATTATTAAATTACCACTTGTATATCTGTCCAAACCTCCAATTATATTTAATAATGTGGTTTTTCCACATCCACTCTGTCCTAAAATTGATACAAATTCATTTTTTCTAAATTCTATATTTATACCTTTTAATGCTGTTACTTTTGTATCTCCTGATAAATAATCTTTTGTTATATTTTCTAACTTTAACATATCTTTTCTCCCTTCTAAAAATTATGTAAATGTCCAAATAAGGACTGCCCATCCCTGGACATTTACATAAATAATGTTCTAATTTTTTTAATTAAATAGTGGCTTCCACCCTCTCTATTATTTTGAGTATTTTCTACCATACCAATAATTAATAAATCATTACCATTTTTTCTATCAATTGTAAAACAATCAAACCAACCTAAGGTTCCACTTTGACTATCATCTAGTGAACCTTTTAATTCTGCTGTTCCTGTTTTACCTGCAATTGTAAGTCCATTTATTTTCATATCATTAGCTGTTCCTTCAGCATTTTCTACAACTTGTATCAAAGCTTCTTTTACTATGTTTGCAGCTTCACTTGTAAATACATTTTGTTTTAAAATTTCTTTTTGACCATTTTTATATTCTATATATGGCTTTACCATATTTCCATTATTTGCAATTGCTGAATATATTGATGCCATATGTATAGGATTTACTAAAATATCACCTTGACCATATCCTGAATCTGCAAGTTTCTTTTCTGTTTCCATTGCTTTTTCAGAGTTAGCATATTGTGATTTTTTTATTGTTAATGGAAATTCTATTTGTTCATTAAATCCTATTTTATCTAAGTTTTCACAGAATTCCTTTTTTCCAATTTGTAATGCTGCTTGTGCAAAAAATATATTATCTGAATGTATTAATGCGTTTTTTACATTTTTTGCTCCATTATATGATGTTAATGTTGTAATATAATCACTTTTCCAACTTTTATCTTTTTGCCAACTTAAACCTGAATATGAATATGTTGTATTTTCTGTTAATTTTCCCGTTGTTAGTCCAATTGCTGCAGTTATAGTTTTAAATGTTGACCCTGGACAATAACTTTGTAAAAATCTGTTATATAGTGGTTTATTTTCATTTTTATTAAGTTCTTCCCATTGTGTATTTGTTAATCCTAATATAAAATCATTTGAGTCATATGATGGTGTACTTACTGTTGCAAGTAATTCCCCTGTTTGTGGATTCATTACAACAAAAAAGCCCTTATCTTCCTTCATCTGATTATATAATTGACTTTGTATTTTACTATCTATTGTTAATTTTATATCTTCTCCGTCTTTTTTATCTTGTTTTACCAGTGTCTTTAATCTATTTCCATTCTCATCTTCTATATATATTTCTTTACCTTCAATTCCTCTTAATCTATCTTCAAAACTAAGTTCTAATCCTGCTTTTCCAATTACACTGTTTGAGTTATATCCTTTACCTGATTTTTCTTTTAAATCTTCTGCTGTTACAGGTTGTATATACCCAATTAGATGTGCCATTTCTTCTCCTAGTGGATATACTCTTGCTTCTGTACTATTTATCATTACTCCTGAAATTTGTAATAATTTTTCTTTTAATTCTTTATTATTCGCTGATACTTTTTTTAAAGGTACAAATGTATCGTCTTTTACATATGAAGCATTTATTTGTGAATTTATATATTCTTTTGACACTCCTGTTAATTCAGATAATTTATTAATATTTTCTTCTTTATTTGCCTTTAATTTTCCTGGTACAACTCCAACTGTAGATATTATTCCTTTTGTAGCTAATTTTTCACCATTTCGATCTAATATTTCTCCTCTTTCTGCTTCTATAGAAGAAATTTTTATTTTATCTGTGTTTCTTAATTCAGGAAATATTAAGCTTGATGACCAATTTATTTTATATTCTTTATTTTCTTTTATTAATTTTACAGTATTTGAAAAGCTTATATTTCCTGCTGATGTAGACATATTTTCATTATATGTAATTTTTTCAGTTGCATTACTTTTTTCTTTCTGCTTTTCTACTTTTATAACTTCTATTTTTATATTTACTGCATCTATTCCTTCATATATTTTTTTGTTTCTTGTAATAAAGTCTTCTTGAGTTATTGTTTTCTTACTGCCTTCAGATATTAAATTGTACATTTCTTCATATTTTTTTTCATTTACTAATGATATGTATTGTTTTAATGTTTCTTCTGATTTTATACTTTTTGTGTTTATAATTATAATTCCAATTGTTATTGAAATTATAATTAATATTGCTATAATTACTATGATTATTGATTTTTTATTTTTCATCTTTGACCTCTTTTTTATTTATTCTTGTATTCCTCTAGCTTTTCATTTAATTTCCTATATATTGGTTTCATTTTTTCTTCATTGGTAATTTGTATTGACCTACTAATATCAAACCATTGCACAGCACTATTTTCGTCTTCTTTTATTTTTAATAATTTATTTTCATCAGCTTCTAATAAAAAGCAACAATCTAAATGTAAATGTGATGGTACAAATTTCCCTCTTTTTATATGACTATCTACAGTAAGTATTTGAATTCCATATATTCCATTGCTTAATACCTTTAATTTCTTTAAGCCTGTCTCTTCTTCTGCTTCTTTTAATGCTACATTTAATAAGTTACTATCTCCATCTGCATGTCCACCAGTCCATGCCCATGATTTATAAATATTATGATAAATCATAAGTACTTTCGTTTTTTCTTTATTTACAATCCAGTTTGATGCAGTAAAATGACACATTTTATTTTCTCTTGTTAATACATCTTTAAAAGTATTTATATATTTTATAATCATTATTTTATCATTTTCTTCTTGTTCATTATAAGGTACATAGTTTTCTATTTGTTCTTTAATATTCATTTTATTTCTCACCTCTTCTATTTTTAAGTTTTGTTTTTTATTTTATATCACAAATTAACAATTTTTCATAGTGTTTTAACAATATTTAATAAAAATATTCTTCTTCATTTTATTCCGCATAAGTTATTTGTAGTTCGCTTTGCTCTCACAACTAACTTAACTTCGTTTCATACAGCTAAGAAATGTTCGCGTGCCAATTTTGCTGAGACTGTTAAAGTTTTATTCTTTACAGTCTCAGTATGCAAATAATTAGCTCATAATTATTTGCTTTCATTAATCTCAGTAAAATTGTGTACAAATATTTATATTATAGGAATGTTTTGTAGAAATGTTTATATATTAATAGAACTTTCCTATAATATAAAAAAACTGCTAACACATATTGTGTAACAGTTTTTTAAAGATTTTATAAACTTGGTCCACTTGACTACTTTTCATCTAGATGTTGTTCTTTATTTTTGTCTGATAAATCTTTTATAGCTTCATGTATAAATTTTACTTGACTTCCATTTCCCCCAACACTTGCATATTGTTTAGCAATTTGCTTAGAGAATGGTTCACCCATAGTAACAACTATTTCTGAACTTGGATAATTTTTAAAGAAATCTAAAGTTTTTGCATGTTGCATTGGTTTAACTAAATATTCCCCTAAACTATCATTTATAGTTTCTTTTGTGTCTGTATCTGGTGAATAGAACTCACATTCTCTTGTGCTATATACATTTTCTAAAGCATTTTTATTAATATCAGAAATACACATGTCAAATATTCTTTTTTGATTAGGAATTAATCCTAATAACATATCTGTATGAAAAGGACATTGCATAGTTGCTATTTTCTGATCTTCTCTTCCTCCAAATAACTCTATATTTTCTTTTAATTTGTTAATTTCTCCTGTTATTGTAACGAAATTATTATCATTTCCAGGTATATAATTTGTTATACCTATTCTGTTAAATGTATCTTGAGTACTATTAAAGTCAGACAACTGCTTTTCTAATCCTTCAAAATAAGGTATTCTTGCAACACCAAATTTTCTTTTTGCCTCATCATTCTCTCTATTTGCTTGTAAGTCTCTTTCACTAAATTCTTTTGCTATTAGTCCTCTTTGTCTAGCAAAGTTCAAACCTTCTTGTATATCAATTGCTCCAGAAGCAATTAGGGCTGTTATCTCTCCTAAACTAAAACCTGCATATATATATTCTGTATCTTTTTCTTGAAGTTTTTTATATTTATCAGCTTCTACTAATTGTGTAGCAATAATAAGAGGTTGGGCATATTCTGTATCAAATAGCTTTGTTTCATCTTTTAATACTTCATTTAGTATATCTCCCATACCATTTTTTAGGCAAAATTCTTGTACCTCACTTGTTAACATTTTCATGTTTTGAAATCCTTGTCCAGGAAATATTATTATTTTTTTCATTTATTTTCGCTCCTTTACTATGTCATAGTATAGCATTTTTACTATATTTTGTCAATTTTATGTAATTTAACTTCCGTTTTTTACTATAAATTTAATTATAGAAAAAAAACCGAAACTTAAATTATGGAAACCAACTTAGATTCACGTAACAAATACATTTACAAATCAAATATTGTTAAATTGTATATAATCATTTAGTTTTTCTAATACAACCTTTTTAATATAATTTTCCATATATGTAAAATTAATTTTTTCATTCTCTTTTATTGGTAACAATATCTTTTCTTTTTTTATTCTATTATCATTTATCTCTCTATTAAAACTATACTTATCTTTAATTCTTGTAATTGATGTAGCTAAAAATAAATAAATCCATTTATTATATTCTTGATTTTTCAATGCTGTAATATGATCACTTCCTATAAATGTATACTCATGATAAAAGCAACTACCTACTGACCCACTATTAGCAAGTGATAAACAATCATAAAAAGTTCTTCCATTGTCATTTCCTATAAAGCCATCAACACCATTTGTATTCATAGTTGAAGATACATATGGAATATCTCCTACAATGTGATCTTCTTTTTTCAATCTTTTTCCTCTTGATATCATACTAAAAATATCTTTTATATAAAATTCTTCCCATTTTATATCTTTTGACATGACTATATTTACTTTTTTTAAATATTCCACTTCTTTCGAAATATTTTTTTCATATTTTTCCTTTATATTCATCTTTTTTGTTTTTATATACTTTTTTATAAAATCAAAATGAATAGTTCCATCCTTTTTTATAGGTAATAGAATTTTCTGTTTCTTTAGTCTTTGATTTGATAGTTTATAACCATAACAGTATTTCTCTTTTTGTTGTTGTAAAGCTGTAATTATAAATTCTGCTACTTCTTTATCTATTTTATTTGTTTTATCAATTAAAATTGTCACATCAGATGTAGCAATGAAATTATAATTATGATAAAATACAAGTCCTACATTTCCATTATTATGAATAGTCATAGTATTTGAATATATTGTTTCATAATTTTTAGGTGTAACAAAATCATAAACACCATTATTTTTATTTGTTGCAGATACTAATGCAACATTTCCTCCAAATTCTCTTCTTGTAACATCTTTTGCATTTCCTCTTACAATATCAAATATCTCTTGTATTTCAAAACATTCCCATTGTATTTCTTTCTTTTTACCCATTGTTATTATCCTCTCTAAATAACCTTTCATTTCCATGTACAATCATATTAAACTTAAATGTTAAATAGTCTGCTATTGTTTTTTCAAATTCGTCATCAGTTGGAATTTCATCATTAAAATAGTAAAAAGAATGTAACCATTCATCATCTGCTTCAACTGTTGTTTCTACACAAAATTTCGTTGTTGCTTTTATTTTATTATTCCATACATTTAATAAATGCTCTTTTTTATCCTTTGCTGATTCTGTTTCTACTAATCCAACATGCTTTTGTACTATATATCCATCATCTTCAAAATTTATAAATTTACATATCTTTTCTTCTGGATGTGGTTTGTGTGCTGTAAAAATTGCTATACATGGATTTGTTCCTACACCATAAAATGTATTTGTATTTAGTGTTATTACTCCTTCTAATGTATGATATCTGTAAATATGCCTTTTTATATTCTTTTCATAATTATTTTTACCTGTCATACTACTTTGTGGTACAATAACAATACATTTTGCACCTTTAGTTAATGAATTTAATAAGTGTTCTATAAAACTTAATTCACATAATTCTGGAGATTTTTTTCCTTGTGAATATGGAGGATTCATCATTCCTACTGTTGACGCTTTTAATTGTAACTCATAAGGATTTTTACGTAAAAAGTCATCACATACTAAATTACTTTTTCCATCTCCTCTTAATATCATATTTGTTGTTGCTATTGTAAACATATATGGTTGTAATTCAATTCCATGTAGTTGATTAGTACGAATATTTCTCTTTTGTTCGTCATTTGTAGCTTTTTTTGACATTTTATGCATTGCTGATATTAAAAATCCTCCTGTTCCGACAACAAGGGTCAAATACCACATCATCTGGTCGTAAATTTGCTAAATCTGCAAACAAATCACATATATGTTTTGGTGTTAATATTATTCCTAAACTTTGCCCATCTCCACCAGAGTAACTCATAAATTCACCATAAAATCTTCCTAAATAATCTTCTGATGAATTCTTATATCTTATTGATTTATATAATTTATTATATAAAAACTCTGTATAATATTTTAATGGTGTCTTTCCTAGAGTATTATCTTTTTCATTTAATTTTGGCGTATCTTCAATTATCTTAAACTGATTGATAATCTTGTCCTTTTTTGACTGTGGTGCTACTCTTGTTCTTATTAGATTACTTTCAATTGCCTGCATTATTTTTGTTCCATCTGTTACTGTACGATCTCCTTTTAATGAATCAATTGAAAAATTTCCAAATTCTATCTCCCTTAATGCTAATAATATTCCACTTACTACTAATGGTTTTTCTTGGTCTCTCAAATTCCCATAATTTCTTAAATATTCATGTAATTCTTCTGCATCTTTTATTATTTCCTTAGTTGTTTTTTCATCTTCAGTATCTTCTTTTAGTATTTCTCTAATATAGTATTCATCTATGTTTTCTATATTAAATGATATAAAACTCTCAACTTGTGATAATTTCATAAAATATTCTCTACCATCTAAATATATAGGTTGTATGATATGTCTTTTTTCATCTCCACTTATACCAAATGCAATTGCTTTTTTATAATTTGTATTTTTCAGAATATGCTTTGCATAAAAATATGCTCCATTTAAAGCATATTCTTGTATTGATTTTGTATTTAAATCTAAAATTCCCTTTTCATCTAATTTTTCTTGTTTATCCATTGTTGCCTTATCTTCAATTACTATAACAAAATCTTTAACTACTCCACAATATTCTGGAAATCCTACATTTCCTTTTCCATTTTTTGAAGCTGTTTTTAGTGCGTTATTTATTTCTTCTATATCACATCCTTGTGGTGTTAATTTAATTCCTGCTTCTTTTAGCAATTCATTTACCCACAAGTCTGTTTTTATTTCTTTCTTTGCCATAATTCCTCCTAAAATGCTTATACTTTTTGTTGTTTGTATTAATATTATAACGTTATTTTTATTAATTTACAAGCGCATTTTAATTTTTAAGTTTTGTTTTTTATTTTATACCCCTCTCTTCACTTAAACATATCAATTCACTCTTTTGTTTTATTTTATTTATTGTATCAAGTTCGGTATTTTCTTTTATTGTCCCTACTTCTATTAATCTCCATCTTTAATATCTTTTATTGCTATATACCATTTTAACTTATTTTCTTTCATTTTTCGCTCCATATATAAATTTAGGTGGTAAAGTTCCTCTACCACCTCTTTTACATACATTTTTTTCTGGAATGGTAAAACCTTCTTTATATGCCTATTTTTAACTGAAATGGTAAAACCGCTTTTATCATAACTGTAAATAAGTTATTCTATCTTATTTTATTCATTATACGCTATTTTTATTTTATTTGTCAATAGTTTGTGAGTTTGATTTTTTGTTGTATTTGCACTACTCATTTTCTATATAAAAGTCAATTGTTTTTGTTTTATCTCTTTTTTATATGCCTTTACTATATCACTCATTTTATAAAGTAATCCATATTTTTCACATTCTTCTTTAAATATTTTTCCTAAATTTTTATTTAATGGATAGCAAAAATAGTTATTTCTATAATTCTTAATATACTTTTCTTTTAACTTGGGAAAAGATTTATCTAATCGTTCAAAAAAGTATTCCCTCTGATTTTCTCGTAATGTAACTCCTCCCATTGAAAACACAAATTTTGCTCCATTTTTATAAGATAATCTTATTACATTTCTAATATTGTCCTCTGAATCTGTTATAAATGGAATAATTGGTGTTAATAATGTTCCGACAAATAATCCTTCTTTTGATAATTGTTTCATTGCTTTTAATCTTTCTGAAGAAACACATACTCCTGGTTCTACTTTTTTTGATAAACTATCATCTGCTGATGTAATTGTAAATTTAAGTATTACATCTGCTTTTTTATTTATTTCATTCAATATGTCTATATCTCTAACTATTAAATTACTTTTTGTTTCTATTGATACTCCAAAGTTATAATATGAAATCAGTTCTAATGCTTGTCTTGTTATTTTATATTGTTTTTCAAAATGATTATATGTATCTGACATTGCACCTATCCCTATTACTCCTTTTTTTCTTTTTGATTTTAGCTCTTGACTTAATATTTCTATTTCATCTTTTTTTGCTCTTACTCTGTCAAAATTCTCTACTTGATAACAATTACTTCTACTATCACAATAAATACATTTATGGCAGCAACCTTTGTATAGATTCATATTATAATCAATTCCGAACCATTCTTCTCCATGTGTTGCTCTTTGAAGTATTGTCTTTGCTTCTATAAATTCCATAATTATTCCTTTTTTCTTATTGGGTGTCTTATAACTGTCTTTAATTTACTTGCATCACATTTTCTTGGATCGCTTAAATAAATTTCATGATGGTATCTATTATCAGTTATATCTAATTTGTAACCATTATCTTTCATATATTCGTGCATTAAATTAATAGTAATGGGTTCATCATCATAACTTCCTATGTGCATACATTGAACACACATTCCTTCATCATAAGTTAAAAATTCCACTTTTGAAAAGTCTGTTTTTTTCTTATTTGTTGCTTCCTTTATAGCCCACTCAAAATCTTCTTTTGTTACAAAGTCTGGTAATCTAATAATAGATATAAAGTTCATTTGGTCTTTATTATTATAGTCAATTCTATCCTTCATTCCATTTTGCCACCAAAATCCTTCAAGTGGTGGAACAACATATTCAAAATAACCATCTATTTTGTGTGTTCCTTTATAACTCATTTTTATAGTAAAAGCAATTGCATATAAAAGTCCTATTGTTTGTTTATACTCTCCACTTTCATCATTAGGATTTCCTTTTCCTCTAACTGCAATATAATTCATCTTAGGAATTTTTACAATACTTGGTTTATTCTTTGGTATATAAAATTCCTTATATTCTTTTTTATAATCAAAAGCCATTTTTTCTTTTCCTTTCTACTCATCTAGTGCTTACTGTTTTAAACATTACTTTTTCCTCCAATTTTATTTTACTTGCACAAACTTCAACAATTTTATTTGGTTTAGGATTCACATCTATTCTTTCATAATCTCTATATAAATATTCTTCATATTCTTGTATATAATCTATTACCTTATATATCTTATATTTCTATAAAATACATACTTTAAATTTAAGTTTTATCTCCAAACATTCATATTTTTCATAATCAATTATTACAATATTAAGACAATGTAATGCAACAAGTTGCAACATTCTGTAAATATTGTATAAGTAATCTGTAACTCATTGATATTAGAAAACTCTTGTACTGTGGCTTTAAGAAATAAGTTATTATTAATACACCTGATTTATAAATATATTTTTTACCTTTTCTAAATTCATTCTTTTTGCTTTAATTTCATTTGCTAGTTTTAATAATGAAATTATTGCTATTGCTACCCCTTTTCTATTTGTTGCAATAGATATTCTACTCAACTTTTCATCAATATTTCCTTTAAATTCTCCAGATATAAAAGTAAAATAAAATTCGTTTATATTATCTGAAAAATTATTCCACCATTCATTTGAATTTCGCATAGTATCTCTCTTATTATTTTCTTCAACATATCTAGTCATTTCATCGACTTGAGAAATTGGTAAATCATAACCTTTTGAATATGCTTTTGTGTCTATTATTACACCATAATTATCAGATAAATTATCTGTATATACAATTCCGTCAGGTTTTCTACTTCCACCTAAATGCAATCCTTTATAATTACATTCTTTGGTTAATAACTCAATAACTTTCATTTCAAATAATCTATTTTGATTGCTATCAAAAGAAAGGTCAATTAATGATAGATATTCATGAGATAGTTCATCTAAGTTTTCTCGCAATTCATCTTTTTTAATTGTGATATCTGATTTACTACTATTATCATTTGTAATTCTTGGAATTACAAAATCATTTATTTCATCTTCAAAATAATACCTATCATTTATTATATTTATGTTTAAACCTATATTAATCAATCCCTCTATGTCATCTTTAACTACTGTAAATAATTCTGAAATTACATAAAATTCCAATCTATTTCTAATTTCTTGAAGGCTTAAACCATTTTTACTCTCGGAAAGAATTTTTACTATATATGCTCTTCTTGTTCTTATATAATCTCTATCTGCTCCTTTTGTTGCTAACATCTCCCATGATATATTTTTAGCTATCTTTTTAAATTTACTTTTTCCTCTTACTTTGTTCAGAGCTTTTATTCCTTTAGCAGTTATAACATAAGATTGTCCAATATTTTCTGTATAAGTATCATTTCCTATATTAACTGTAATACTTTTAGAAACTTGTTTCAATAGTCCTATCTTTGTTAACCACTTAGCTATCATTCTTGCATATTTATCTGAAGAACCTTCTGTATCTGTTCTTAATTTATTCTTTTCTTTTACATCATCTTCTGTTGCCAATGTCATTACTAAAATATCCTGTGGTAAACTAGTAAATCCATCTTCTCCTACAAATCCTATACTTTTTCCTAATTCAAATTTAGTTTTTATACTTCCATCTTCTAGTAAATTTAATATTCTTACAGCTGGAGGATAGCTTAATAATGCATTTTCTAAAATCTCATTTTTTTCTTCATCTTGCAAACTATTAGAAAACTCTAATCCAATTTCTGTTATCTCAAATGTATCATCAAAGTAGTTATATTTTATAAATCCTAAACATTGAGCCCATCTTATAAAATTATCAGCTGGCCAATCACTTATAAAAGGTCTTTTTTGTCCTTTAACTGTTGCTTGAACTATTCCATTACATCTTGCAGATGATCTAGGTATAAATGATGTTCCAACTAAATCTTGATATTTTATTTTCAAAGGTCTTTCTTTTAATGCTTTTAATAATGTTTCTTTTCCATCTCTTTCTTCTACTAGTTCATTGATTTTATATTCCACTAGTTCTTTATATGTATCTGAATTTTCATTGAATATAGAAACTACTTTATATAGAGCATCAAAATCACTAGGGTCTTGCACCCAGCCAAAAGTTCTAAAACTTCTTTTCTCCATATCTTTTATTTCTATCAATTTATTTTCCCCCTTAATAATTTATTATTAATACTTCTTTACTCTTTCCTTTTTTGGTATTGTAACTTGAATTAGAATAATCATTTTCTAAATATATAGTTTTGTATTTTTTACTCCATTCTTTCAAAAGTTTATTTTCTTTACCTTTATGTTCCATAACATTAGATAATGCAAATCTTATATTTTTGTCATTTGCTTTATCTAAAAAATTATATAATTTTAGTTCTTCTTCTTCTTTCCAATCTTTAAATCCTCTATTACCATCATTATATGAACCTGTTGTTATTAAATATGGTGGATCACAATATATAAAGTCATCATTTCCTAATTTTTCAATAGATATTTTGTCAAATTCCTTCGCACAAAAATCAATTTCCATTTTCTTTAATTTATCAGCAAATAGTATTAAATTTTTTTTCATGTTTTCTGAAAATTGACTTCTATTTCTTCCAAAAGGGTTATTGTATTCTTTATTATTATTAAACCTAAATTGATAATTAAAAGAATAACAAGTTAGTGTATACAAATCTATTGGGTCTTTCGTTTCATTGTAATGAATTCTAAATTTTTTATAGGCAGACTCGTTTTCTTTACTTAATCCATACTCATTTATATTACAATTGATTTTATCTAATATTTTTTCCACTGGTTTATCATATAGTTCTTTATATAATCCTATAATAAAATCATTTATATCATTGCATATTGTTCTATTACTATTTACGTTTATTCCTACATTAAATCCACCTGAAAACAAATCTACAAAAGTATTAACTTTGTCGGGAAAATATTCCATTAATTGTGGCAATAACTTATATTTTCCACCAACATAATTTAATGGGCTCTTTAAATATTTTCTTCTATTCTCAGATTGAAATTTCACTATTTCATAATTATATTTTTCACTTTCTTCCATAACTGCCATATTATACTGTTTTTCTGTAGATTTCGTAATATAGATTTTATTTTTATTAACATTTTCTTTTCTTATATAGAAAATATATTCATAATGATTTTCCATTTTCTTAGTTAGCTTATTTTGATATTGTTTATATGGTATTTCATATAATTTGTATAAATCCTTATTTCCATATTTTTTTAATATATTTGTTATTTGCTCTTTATCTAATATTCCATCTTGATTATAACTCATAATAATATGTTTAAATTTTGCATTTTTTATTAATTCTTCTAATTCTTTTTCTACTTCTGCTTTGATACAATATTTTGATTTTTCTTCCTTATAATCTCTTATTCCTGTCTTTCCATTTATTTTTGGACAATCAAATCGAGCTATTGTTTCTAATAAATGATAATTTGGTAAATACTGTCTAGAATTATATGGAGGATCTATATACAAAATATCTCCTTCTATTTTGTTTATTAATTGATTGGCATTCTCTCTAAAACATTCATTATCATAGAAGTTATCTATAACATTTATCCTTATCATCTCAAATTTCTTATAGGCTCTATTATCCCATTCTTTTAAATATGCTCCATATGTTCCTGTAATATTCGATACAAAAGGGACTCCTTCAATTAATGACGCAATCAAATAATAATATTCATTTTCATCAATTAATTTTTCTTCTTTCCAACTCTCTATTGTATTCCTTATATAATCAATTCTTTTAGCATTTTCTGTTGTTAAATACATTCTATCACATTTTTTATTTGGTGAATAATTTTCATAGATAAAATATTTATAATTATCATTGTTAACATTTTCATTTTCTAAATACTTAAATACATCATCAATATTTAATTTTTCTTTTAATGTTTTAAATTCTGGTAAATTGTTATTTTGTATTGTTGCTTTTTGAAGTATATATGAAAAATACAACATATCATTTGAAATTATTTTATATCTATTTTTAAAAAATCTAGCCACAGAAGATGTTCCAGAAAAGATATCACAGAATATTTTTTCATTACCATCACAATTTTCTATTATTACTTGGTTTATATTATTTAATAAATTAGTTTTATTTCCTATATATCTCATTTTTTCTCCCTTGCATCCAATAACATCCTTATTCTATTACAACATCTATTTTTTTTCAATATTTTTTGCTAATTTTATACATTTTTTACTAATTCTTTTTCTAACCTTATATTTGCACCACGTTAATATTAATTTTTTATATGTGAAAAAATAAAGCACATTTTCTGTACTTTATTACTTTAAAGTGGATTGCTCACTATTTTTTACCATTCAACCATTTACCATTTCAAATTTTCTATAAAATAAATGGTCTTTATATTTAATTTTTTATTTTTCTAAATCTTCCAAAGTATTAGTATTACTTGTTTTTTCTTCTTTTAGACCCATCAACGCGACACACTCCACATGTTTTTAGGTAAAAATATTTTAATATTTTTTATGATATATTAAGTAACTTTAAATCCTTGAAATTGTAATGATTTTTGACATTTTTTGATGAATTTTAGTAGTATGAATATTTCTAAAATTTTAGGCTATTTTGTAAATTATTTTTACATTGGTTAGATTTTAGTTAGATATTTTAGTAACAGAATATCTGCTATTTGTAATATATATTTATTTTTCCATAATGTCTTATTTCAAATTTACTAATGCCATATTTCCTTTTCTGATGATATTTGCCTTTGAATATACTCACTTACTTTTGAATCAATTCCAAAATCAGCCTCAAAACATTCATCAATAATTCCATTAACATTATTTTTTTGTAATTATCTATTGATTTATTATTTGATATAATAAATACATTCTATCCTCCTATACTATGAACATATTCATATGCATATCTGTATGTTAAACCATCTCCAAAATATATAACTTTATTAGTCCAATTATTTTCGCTTTGAATTTTTTGAATAAATTCAACTTTCTTTTCATCAGTTAATAGTATATCTATATTTCCATATATTCCATTTTCTTCCTTAAATGTAACTCCATAAATACCATTAACAAATTCCCTATTGATGTTTCATCTACATAATCTTTTATCCCCGAAGTAATAATATAATGTTTAATACCTATTTTTGAACTTTGAAATCTTTTTAAATAATCAACAACTCCATTATTTAATTGCACTTTATTTGCTCCTAAGCATATATTTTCTCTTGTCATTACCATTTCATTTTCAAATAAAATATCTCTATAACATTTATAATAAGCTTCACATAATCCTTTAGCATTGTTGTTATTTATTTCTTGTTTTATTCTTTTCATTAATGTTTTGTCATTATATCCACATTTCTTTAATATTTCATATTGTGGCAATGAATATGGTGTTAATGTTCCATCAAAATCATATATTATTATCATTTTTCTAAACTCCTAATTTTTCTAAAATTTTTTCCATCTTTTTTGGAAATTTATATTCCTTTTCATCTTTATTAATTAATTCTTTTAATTCATCAAGTGTCATAAATTTTATCTCTTCTAATTCATCTTCCTGTATTTTTATTTTATTAATATCATCTTTACAAATTTTTATAAGAAATATAGTCATAAATTTATTATTTATAATTTTTTCTTTCTCATTTATTGAATGATATGTAACAACATTTTCTATATTTTGAATTCTAACATCTAAATTAAGTTCTTCTTTCACTTCTCTAATAATAGCTTCTTGATTACTTTCTCCTGCTAATACATGACCTCCTGTTGTACTCCAAACACCTGCATATGTCTTTTTATTACTACTTCTTCTTTGTAGTAGAACAGTTCCATTTTCTGTATATATAACTGCTGTTACTTCTGAATGTATAAACCCTTTTTTATGTACATTTTCTCTTGTATCAATTTTTCCTATTTTATTACCTTGTTCATCTAGTATATCCAAATATTCCATGATATAACTCTCTCCAATTTCTTATATTTTTTCATAGTATACCATAGTTTTCCTTTCTTTTCAATCTACCAAATCTTTGTTATTTCAACATCTTTTAATAAAAAATACACCGAAGTGTACGCACTCTGCATATTCTCTGCAATATTTTCGTCCTAACAGATGATTAGAAAGCTTGTATTTCTAAATGTTAACAGGAAAGTCTCTGCTTTCCTTATCCTGCCCTATAAATTTTGCCAGAATTTATAGGGCAAAAATCAAACCAATAAATAAAAAGTTATTTAGTTTTCATTTTTAGTAAATATTTTTAATGTTACTTGTAACATAATTTTTACTTTTTTAGTGTTTCATAATGTTATTTTCTTTTATTTTTTTAATTTTGAGAAACGTTACATTGTAACAAAATAGTAACACAAATAGATTTTTTAAAATTTAAAAAATATTGCTATTACTGAATTACAAGATTTAATGTTACATTGTAACGCACAAGTAACGGATTGGTAACGGAGAGAAAGAGATAGAACTAGATATAGAGTTAAAGAAAGAATTTGACTAAACCAAACTAAACTTTTTATTATTTAACATAATTTTTTGCAAAAACATTGCAAAATTCTGCAGTATACTTTTAAAAATTAACTTGCTATACTTTTCTTATTAGAGGTATGAAAATGTTTAGTAATTATTCTCAGAAATATTATAAATCTATGTTCAAAAATTATCCTGATGTTGTGAATGTTAAAGAACTTCAATCAATGTTAGGTGGTATTAGTAAAAAACTAGCTTATAACTTATTAAGGAATAATATCATTAAATCCATTAAAATTGGTCGACAATATAAAATTGCTAAAGCTGATGTAATTTTATATCTCACTGAAAAAAATTGCTCATAACTATATTTTTGATTAAATCTATGCTATTATAATTCCAATATTATAAATAGTAGGTAAATTCAATTCTGTTATGAACGAAAGGAGTTATTATGCAAAATGTAACAGAAAACCTACGTAAAACAAACATAACTGTTAGTTTACACGAAAAAAATAATATATATCAAGCAGTAATTAATTATAAAGATGATAACAATAAAAGAAAACAAAAATGGGTATCAACTGGAGTTAAGGTAGTTCGTGGTAATAAAAAACTAGCTTTACAAAAAGCAGAAGAATATAGGAAACAATTTGAAAAGTCATTTAATTTACAAGAACGCATTAAAAATGAAAATGATGAACAAGCCAAAAAGTATATGTTATTTAGAGAAAAATTGCATATAATGGATTCTCATAAAAATTATGATGAGAATATTCTATACTTTGACTACTTAAAACTATGGATTGAAAAGATAAAAAGTAATCTTGAATTAACCACCTATACATCTCATTTACAAATGATTAATTCAAGAATTAAGAGTTATTTTACTTTAAATCCTATTAAGGTATTAGATTTAGAACCTATACATATTCAAAATTTTTATGACATTTTATTAGCTGATGGTCTAAAACCTACTACTGTTATTCGTTATCATGCTATTATTAGAAAATCACTTGATTATGCTTTTAAAAATGACTTAATCGTAAATAATCCTGCTGATAAAGTAAAACGTCCTAAAAAGAATATTTTTGTTGGTTCTTTCTATTCTGACAATGAACTTAATATATTATTTGAAAAATCTAAAAATGACCCACTCCATTTAGTTATTTTATTAACTGCATTTTATGGTTTAAGAAGAAGTGAAGTTTTAGGTTTAAAATGGTCTGCTATTGATTTTGAAAATAAAACTATTACAATTAAGCATACAATCGTAGAAGTTAAAATAAAAGGTACAAATAGGATTTTAGCTAAAGATAGAACAAAAACAAATGCTAGTCATAGAACTTTGCCCTTAACAGATGAAATTATTGTAGCATTAGAAACGGCTAAGAAACAACAAAAATCTTACAAAAGGAAATTCAAGAAAAACTATATTACTAAATATGAAGAATATGTTTGCGTAAATCCTGATGGCTCTTTAATAAAACCTGATTATGTTACAAGGCATTTTCCTTTACTCTTAAAAAATAGTGGTTTAAGGCATATTAGATTTCACGATTTAAGACATTCATGTGCTAGTTTATTGTTAGCAAGAAATGTACCTATGAAAGCTATTCAAGAATGGCTTGGACATTCTGATTTTTCTACTACTGCTAATGTATATGCTCATTTAGATATAAATTCTAAATTACTATCTGCTGAAGCTATTTCTTCTGCTTTTAGTTTTGAGAATTTAAAAATCTAGCTTAGTATTTTTTCTAAACTAGATTTACTTACAATTTTTCATAATTTTTTTATATTTAATTAAAATTATACTTTGGTTAGATTTTAGTTAGATATAAAAAATAAATTTTCTAACATTTAATCTATCTATCCTTACAGTAGAAATAATTTCAAAGTCATTTAAGGTTAAGCACTGCAACACACTCCACATGTGTTGTTTCTCTCTGGTTGCAGTATTATTTGAATGTTGTTTATCGCTTATAGCAGTAAATTTGTCTTTACAATTTATTTCTGTTCCATTTTTACAAATAAATCTTATTGTATATGGGTTTATTGTTCCATCTTCTTGGATTTCTCCAATTATTACTTTATCAATTAAACATTCAAACACATCTTTATCAAAATTTGGCATTATATCTATATTTTTAAATAAACTTTTAAACTTGTTTAATCTTTGTTTAATGCTTTCTGTTCTGTTTGTTTCTTTTAGTAGACTTTCTATTTTTTGTTCTACTTTAAGTAATTCTACATTTAAGTTATCAAATTTTTCTGTATATTGTTCTCTATTGATTTTGCCTTCTAAATTTAGTTCTAATAGATTAGCGAGTTTTTTGTTTATTTTCTCTTTATCTTTTTCTAGTTTTATTACTATTGTTTCTGTAGTGTTTTCTTTTAAGATATTTTCTATCTTTTCTAAAAAATCTACTACTGCTTTTTGATTATTGTTACAGAGTATTCTATATCCTTGTACAAAACAATCTTCTAATATTTCTTCTGGAATTGCCTTACAATATGGACATTCTTCTTTTCCATGTTTTGCTCTTTTGATACATTGCCATACTGGTTTTGCACAATTTCTATTTGCATTCCAATTTCTTCTTGTAAATAAACTCCCACAAAATCCACAATATAATTTACTACTAAAAGGATATTTTTTACTATAGTTATCATTCCTTCTTCCTGTTTCTCTGTTGCCTGCTCTTTTTGTTCTTATTTCTTGTACTCTATCAAATAATTCTTTGCTAATAATTGGTTCGTGATGTTCTTTTAAATAATGTTTATCTACTTCTCCTAGATTACTTAATCTTTTATGTGATATTGGATCTATTGTAAATGTTTTTCCCATTAGCACATCTCCAATATATTTCTCATTTTTTAAGATTCCTCTTATTGTTGATTCGCACCATTTTGTTGCACCTTTTGGAGTTTTTATTCCTTTTGTTGTTAGTTCTTTTGCTATTGTACTTGAACCTAGTCCTTCTACATATCTTTCAAACATATATCTTACAACTTCTGCTTCTTCTTCATTTATTGTTATTTCTTTTGTTTCAAGATTGTAGTTATATCCATAACAACCATTATAGCCAATTAGTTCTCCTCTATCTTTTTTCATTTTTAGACCTAGTAGAACATGTGAAGATATGTTTTCGCTTTCTTGCTGTGCCATAGCACTTAGTAAAGTTAATACTAATTCTCCTTGTCCTGAACCTGTATTGATATTTTCTTCTTCAAATAGAATTGCAACATTTTTTTCTTTTAGCATTCTTACATATTTTAAAGTATCTAATGTATTTCTAGCAAACCTTGATATAGATTTTGTTAGTATCATGTCAATTTTTCCTTGCATTGCATCTTGTATCATTTTCATAAAGTTTGTTCTTTTAAAATCTAAAGTACCACTTATAGCTTCATCTGCATATATTCCAGCAAATTGCCATTCTGATTTACTATTTATTTTTTCATCATAATACTTTAATTGTGATTGATAACTATTTAATTGTTCTTCATTATCTGTGCTTACTCTACAATAAGCACAGACTCTTAATCTTTCTTTAATTGTTGTTCCTGTTACTCTGTTTATTCTTCCATTTGTTTTCTCTATGACTTGAATCTCCATCTTTCCTCCATTCCGCCTAGAGATAAAACTTAATAATTTTATATCATTTTTTAGGTAAAAAGTAAATTGAAATTATAAAAGTTTGTAATCTTTTAATATTTTTCTTTTAATTTCTTGATGTTCCGAATTTAGTATTAAGTTTTCTCTAAACAAATTATTTAAAAATGATAATTCCATGCTACAATTTAGCATAATATTATCTTTTAAGTCATTAGAGTTATTAACTTCAACATTATAATTATGTAGCATGAAATTTCTCCTTTTCTTTAAATTTGAAAAGAAAAAGAGCAGAGAAATTAGTTTTTAATCTAATCTATTTGCTCTTTTTTTTCATGCTACCATTATATTATCGTACTTTTATAAAATCAATTCCCTTTTTATTCCCTATTTTCTTCTTGATATTATGTTAATCTATTTTAAGTACACTAAGTGTACTTATTATATTATGCAACTTTTTCTGTATAATTAATTACTGTAATTTCTGTAATTGCATTCCTTACTGAATTTACTAATTTTTCTAATTGTTTTGCAACCTCGTTACTATATGATACTTCGCCACATTGTTTACATACTTGAGATGGCACATTTTTAATAATGATAATACAATTATCTAATTCAACCATAAATGTTGTATTCTTATGTTCTAAATCTCCTTTACACATAAAACAATTCATATTACTTTATCTCCTTTCTCGTTTTCAAGTCATCTTCCCATTTTATATTATCTGGATAGTATGCAGTAATTATCCAAAGTTCTATTTCATTTAGCCCACACACTATATGTAAAACTTCATTTTTTAAATTTATTCCATATATTAAACAACTTGGATATGGGTAATCATTTTCATATTCTTCTATTATTTCTCCATTTAAAAGAGCATTTTCAATATCTTCCTGACTTATATTCCTTTGAAATAATCTAACTATAACATGATTAGTCCATCTAATTTTTCCATCTTTAACCATTTGCTTTATATTATCTATTTTTAATTTTTCCATAAGCACCTCTCTTTATTCTTATTATATTTTATCATATCTATACTAAAAATTCTACTTTTACAAAAATTTTTTTATAAAATATAGTTCACTAAGTGTACTAATCTTTAATATGGTGTTAGAATAGATATATAGACACAGAATTTTACACTTACAAAAAAAGATGTTAAAATAAAAACAGAAAAGAGGAAAGTGTCTATGAGTAAACAATATAACAGTTATACAGAAGAATTTAAAAAAACAATAGTAGCCTTGTACGAATCAGGGAAAAAAGTAGCAGAATTAGTAAGTGAATATGACCTAGAAAAAAAGTTAATATATAATTGGATAAAAAAATATGGAAAAGTTAAGACAGAAGCAGGTTTGATAACAAATAATGATGAATTATTAAAATTAAAAAAAGAAAATATGAGATTACAAGAAGAAAATGAAATATTAAAAAAGCAATGGTC
>CAPNAQ010000003.1:0-5830 GCA_948663505.1 uncultured Clostridia bacterium
AATTATATATTATCTAATATTAAATAATATTAAGAAAGATAATAAAATAAAAATATTTTTTATTACAGCAATACTAGGCGGAATAACAGAATATATCTGCTCTTTAGTACAAGAAAAAGTATTTGGAACAATATCTTGGGATTACTCATATCTTATATTTGATATAAATGGTAGGACAAGTTTATTACATTGTAGTTATTGGGGAATTGCAGGAATTTTATATGTTACATATATAGATCCATTTTTAGAAAAGTTGAAGTGCAAAATAGATAAAAAAAGTTTAAAAATAGTTTCAATAATATTTGTAGTATTTATGCTTTTTGACATATCAATTTCTTGTATAGCAGCGAATAGACAAACGGAAAGAAGAAATAATATTTCTCCAGAAAGTAAATTAGACTTATTTTTAGATAAATATTACCCAGATGAATATATGGACAAAATATTTGCAAATAAACGAGAGGTTTGTAAATAATTTATGAGTATTTTAAAAGTAGAGCAAAAGTGGTATAATCACAAAGGGAGAATATAAATATGTTTAAAATTATTATTATAGAAGATGATAAAGAAATACGAGAAGAATTAAAAATATTATTACAAAATAGTGGTTATGAAGTAGAGGCAATTTCAGAATTTGAAAATTTAGAAAATAAAATAATAGAAGAACAAGCTCATTTAGTATTATTAGACATTAACTTACCAGACAAGAGTGGATTTGAAATATGTAGTAAAGTAAGAGCAAAATCTAAAATTCCTATTGTATTTGTAACAAGTAGAAATAGCTCAATGGATGAATTAAAAGGCATTATGCTAGGTGGAGATGATTATATAGAAAAACCATATAATGTACCAATATTACTTGCAAGAATACAAAATTTACTAAATAGAACATATTCTAAAGGTGAAAAAGAAAGCAAAATACAATATAAAGGAATTAGCTTAGATATTTTAAAGTCAACAATAATTTATAAAGAAAAAATAATAGAATTAACAAAAACAGAACTAAAGACATTACATTATTTATTTAAAAATAAGGATAAAATAATACCAAGAGCAGACATTATAGATTTTCTATGGGATAATGGAGTATATGCAGATGATAATAGTTTAAGTGTTATCATTACAAGATTAAGAGAAAAATTAAAAGAGATAGGAATAGAAAATTTAATTGAAACAAAGAGAGGACAAGGATATAAAATATGAAATTTACCAAATATATAAAGGATAAAATAAATTATATATTAGGATTTATTGTCTACTCAATAATTATAATAGCTTATGCAAATGCAATAGAAGTAGATAGAAACTTTATAATTGTAATAACTGTTATATCTTTTGTATTTTGTGTAGTAGGACTATTAGTTAGTTATTGGAGAAAGAATAGATATATAAAAAATATAGAAAACATAATGGATACTTTAGAAGAAAAATATCTTATATCAGAAATAATAGAAAAGCCTAGAGGGCAAGAAAATTTAGCATATTACAATATACTAAAAAGAGCCAATAAATCAATGCTTGAAAATGTAACAAATGTAAGAACAGCTCGGAAAAGATTATAAGGAATATATAGAAAGTTGGGTACATGAAATTAAAATACCAATTACATCCAGTAAATTATTATGTGAAAATAATAAGTCAGAAATAACCAATAAAATAGATGAAGAAATTGAAGAAATCAACAATTATGTAGAACAAGTATTATTTTATGCAAGATTAGATCAAGTATCAAATGACTTTATGATACGAAAAGTAAATTTAGAAGAAACTATTAGAAATGTACTAGCAAGAAACAAGAAAATGATGATTCATAATGGTATGAAAGTTGAAACCAAAAATATAGAACTATCAGCCTATACAGATGAAAAATGGCTAGAATTTATATTGAATCAAATTATAATAAATGCTATTCAATATAGAAAAGAAAAAAGTCCTGAAATAGTTATTGAACTAGAAGAAATGAAAGAAAATGTAAAATTATCAATTAAGGATAATGGTATAGGGATTAATAAAAGCGAAATAGATAGAATATTTGACAAAGGATTTACTGGAACAAATGGAAGAAATCAAAAGAAATCTACAGGAATAGGATTACACTTATGTAAAAGATTATGTGAAGAATTGGGAATGATAATAGAAGCACAATCAAAAGAAAATGAGTATACCAAAATAATAATTACAATTCCTAGAACTAAAAAACTAAATGAAGAATAAAAAATTCCCTTAATTTAAGGGAAATTTTTTTTAGGAATACAAATATTTATTAGCATAAATATTTGTATACTGAAGCTGTAACAAGCAAAGTCTTAACAGCCTCAGAAATCTTACAAAAATGTAAGATAAATGCAAACTACTTCTATATGAAACTAAGTTGAGTTTTAGTATAATTAAGTTAGCTGTAAGGAACGATAGTGACTGTACAGATAACTTATGCAATCGACTAAAAGGAGATTGTAAACATTAAAGGAGTGATTATTTTGAAAAAAGTATTAAAAGTAGAACAAATACAAAAATACTATGGAAACAAAGATAATATAACAAAGGCAATAGACGGAATTAGTTTTGATGTAGAAGAAGGAGAATTTATAGGAATCATGGGAGCAAGTGGAAGTGGAAAAACAACACTTTTAAATTGCATATCTACAATAGACACAGTAAGTTCAGGTCATATTTATTTAGAAAATCAAGACATAACAGAGATAAAAGAAGAAAATATTGCAAAATTTAGGAGGGAAAATTTAGGATTTATATTTCAAGATTTTAACTTATTAGATACTTTAACAATAGAAGAAAATATAGCTTTAATTTTAACAATTAACAAAGTACCAGAAAAAGAAATAGACAAAAAAACATTAGAAATAGCAAGAAAATTAGGAATAGAAGAAATTTTAAACAAATATCCGTATCAAGTATCAGGAGGACAAAAACAAAGATGTGCTTCAGCTAGAGCCATTGTAAATAATCCTAAAATAATACTTGCAGATGAACCAACAGGAAGTTTAGATAGTAAGGCAGCAAGACAATTACTAGAAATAATGGAAGATATGAATAATAAAATGAAAGCAACTATTTTAATGGTAACACATGATCCATTATCTGCAAGCTATGCAAAAAAGATTCTATTTTTAAAAGATGGTAAAATCTTTAACAAAATAGAAAAAGGCGAAAAACAAAGAAAAGATTTTTACAATGAAATATTAGATGTGTTAGCACTTCTTGGAGGTGATGCAAGAGATGTTAGGTAAATTATCTTTTAGAAATGCAAAAAGACAAGCAAAAGATTATTGTATCTATTTTATAACAGTCATTATATCTGTTGCTTTAATGTTTAGCTTTAATTCAATTGCTACATCAAATGATATAAGTGAATTATCATCCTATATGGCATCTTTTTCAAAAGCAATATCAGGAATTAGTATACTTATTGTTTTAGTTATGGCATGGCTAATAAATTATTGTATGAGATTTATGCTGGAAAAAAGAAGCAAAGAATTTGGAACATATCAAATATTAGGAATAGAAAAGAAGTCAATCAGTAATATTTTTACACTAGAAAATATTATGATAGGAGGAATAGCATTTATAATAGGAATAGCCTTAGGAACATTTATATATCAAATACTCACTTCTATTATTATGAATTTATTTAACCAACCATATCAAATAGAAATATCTTTTAACATAAAAGCAGTAGGAATGACAGGCATTTATTTTTTCGGAATATTTGCCTTAGTATTATTAAATTGTAGAAGAAAAATAAAGAAAACAAAAGTATATGACTTATTATATGCAAATAAAAAAAATGAAAATAATATCATAAAAAATGCAAAAGGAAATATTATACTTTTTATTGTATCAATTGTACTTTTAGTAGGAGCAATATTAATAAACAATAATGAATTTTCAAATTCAAGTAATATGGAAGGTAGAAATATATTTATTGCAATTATAATGTTAATACTAGGAATATATCTATTTTATATTAGTATATCAAGTTTTATTGTAAAAAGATATTTAAACAATAAATCAAGAAAATATAAAAAAGATAATATGTTTTTATATAGAAATTTAACCTCAAAAATTAACACAATGAGTTTAAGCTTAGGAACAATTGCGTTAATGTTTACTATTATATTAATTGGTGGAAATGTAGCACTACTTATGAACAATATGATAAATAATGAAATTGAAATGGGTTATCCTTATGAAATAATGATTAGTACAGCAGATGGAGATTTTTCAAAATATAAAGAGTATATTGAAAAAAATACAAAAGTAAAAGATATGTATGAGTATAGGTTATATAATATAAAAGGGATAGGATTATCAACAGCATTTGAAAAAACACCATTTAAAGGAGCAATTGATAAAGAAATTGATAGTGTATTAAGTTTAACAACTTATAATAAACTAAGAGAAATATTAGGATACGAAAAAGTAGATTTACAAGATGACGAAATTATAATTAATTGTTTAAAAACAGCCAAAGGAGGACTTGAAAAATATACAAAAGAAAACGATAAAACTAAAATAGTAGGAAAAGATGTAAAAATAAAAGAAATTAGAAGCGAAAATATTGCACAAGTTGGATTTAATGGTTCGTATTATGCAATTATAGTACCAGACAGTTTAATACCATTAATAGAAAAAGAGGACCAAAGATTAAGAGATAAAAATGATAATAACAGTACAATTGTAACAGAGCAAGAAGATGGAACAGATAAAATCTATTATTTGGACTTTGCTTATAATTTTGTTGCTACAACAGAAAATATGACAGATGAGAAGTTTTATAAAGAATTAAGTAATTATATTATAAAGCAAGAGAGAGAAATAGCAGGAGAAGTTAATGGAGAAGAACAAAATTATAATATAGAAATATCACTTGCAAATGTACAAACAAAAGGTGAAAGAATGAGCCAAACAAAATCATTTTATACAATTATGTCATTTCTAGCGTTTTATGTAGCACTTATTTTTGTAATGGCAACAGCTACTCTTTTAGCAATACAACAATTAAGTGATTCAGAAAAATATAAATATAGATATGAATTATTGAGGAAATTAGGAGTGGATGAATTACAGATAAATAGAACCATATTCAAACAACTACTTTTCTATTTTGCGATTCCAATGGTATTGCCAGTAATGATTAGTATTCCTGTTATTTTAGGTGTTGGTCAAATATTTACAGTAGCAGTAACGATGGAAGAAATTTTAAAAAATATTGGAATTATACTTGGAATGTTTATATTAGTATATGGAATTTACTTTATTGCAACAGATGTGCAATTTGATAGAAATATAAATGGAAATGGGTGAGAAGAATGAAGAAAATATATATTATACTAACACATACAGGAACAGTATTATCAAAAATAATAAAAGGATTTACAAAAGATGAATTTTCTCATGTTTCTATTGCTTTAGATATAGAATTAAAAGAAATGTACAGTTTTGGAAGATTAAATCCATATAATCCTTTTTGGGGTGGATTTGTACATGAATACATAGATAAAGGAACATTCAAAAGATTCTATAAAACAAGAGCAAAAGTATATTCTTTAGAAATTACAGAACAACAATATGAGTCTATAAAAAACTATATAGAACAAATTAAAAATAATAAAGAAAATTATAAATTTAATATTATTGGGCTATTTGCAGCAGGATTTCATAAAAAGATAAAAAAACAAAAATCTTTTTATTGTGCTGAATTTGTAAAATATGTAATGGAGAAAGCTGATATAAAAACAGATTTACCAGATATATGAAAAGGGCTGGTATCTGGATGCAGCAGGCGCCAAGCTTTTGAAGAATAAGCAGGAAG
>CAPNAQ010000003.1:5852-29452 GCA_948663505.1 uncultured Clostridia bacterium
ATAAATGTGGTAGAATTAATAAGAAATAATTTATTAATGTACACAAACAAAAAAGAAGGGATTATATGAGCAGAAAAAAGAAAATTAAAATATTTAAAATATTATTAATGGCAGTAGTTTTAATATTATTTATAGGAATAACAGTATACCTATTTCCAGTAATGAAAAATTTATCTACAGTAGAAGGACAAGTAGCTTTTAAAGAAAAAGTTGATAATTCTGGTATGATGGGAATGTTATCACTATTTGGACTTCAGATAGCACAAATATTTTTAATTATAGTACCAGGAGAACCAATAGAAATTTTGGCAGGAATGTGTTATGGAGGACTATGGGGAACAGCATTTATTATGGTGTCAGCTACTATTATATCAATAACAATATATTTATTAGTTAGAAAATTTGGAAGAAAATTCGTATACGATTTTTGTGATGAAAAGAAAGTTTCCAAAATAGAGAATAGCAAATTATTTCAAAATCCAAAAAAGATTGAACTAATAATGCTTGTATTATTTTTGATACCAGGTACACCAAAAGATTTGTTAGTATATGTTGCAGGATTATTGCCAATAAAGCCAATAAAGTTTATCTTAATTTCAACATTTGCTAGATTTCCATCAGTCATTACTTCTACATTGGCAGGAGATAGACTTGCTATTGGAGATTGGAAAATGAGCATTATACTATATGTAGCAATACTAATATTGGTGGCAATAGTTGTACTAATAATAAATAAGTTTGACAAAGATAAAATTACAAAGGAAGCAATAAATAGTATAAAATAAATTTTTGAATATATGTTGTTAATTACTTTCTTTTGTGAAGAACTACTTTCACATTTGATACTGAAACAAAAGAATGCTACTATATTGAAATTGACAGATATCAAGAAAAATTAGCAAGATAAATGCTATGGAAACAAGTATGATGTGGGGGAAATATATAAAAAATAGATAATTATTTGATTTACTAATTATCTATTTTTTATATTATAATTATCTGAGGAATTAATAGTAAGAAATATAGATTTAATTTTTCTCACTTAATAATTCTTGTACTTTATTCCAATCAATATTTGGTATATTTTGAGTTCCATTAGCAGAGGTTTCTTTTAATTTCATATTGATTTTTAGAGTGTTCCATATAAGAAGAACAACAGAACAGACAATCGTTACACCTAAAATACCAAATACCATTGGTAGAGTTAAATATTCTATTTCAGCAACATAATAGGCTAATAAAGCAACAATAAAGATAATCATTCCAACTGCAAAAATGGCTATGGGAGTGTCAAATCTTTTCTTTTTCAATCCACTTACACCCCAAGATTGAGATTTATGGCAATGTGGACATTCATCGTTAAATTCTGTACAATAAATTTCTTTTTCAGTAGCATCTTTGTATGCATCTTTTACTTTTTTTACAAGATTTTCATATGCTTCTTTTTCCAACTTATTTGCTCTATCATCATTTATTGTTTTAAAATTACTATTATAAACAGCCTCTGCTCCAATAATGTGTGCTTGTAAATCTCCACTATTTTTCATGCAACTTTCACATTGAAAACTATATGGAACATTTATATCTTTTATTCTTGTGTGTTTATAATAAACTCTTGTTGGCATTGTATATTCCTCCTTCCATATTGATTATAAAAACCTTGTTAATTATAGCACAATACTTTTTATTTGTACATAATATGAAGTTAGGATTTTTCACAAAAATCTAAATATGCAATATTTCTAAGTTTTTGGTTAGCCTGTGTTTATAAAAAAACAAATTGTGTGGTTCATATCTTACGAAAATGTAAGATTATTTATATAAAATATATGGTATAATGTTTCAGGAGGTTATCAAAATGCAAAAAATATTAATTGTAGAAGATGATGAAAAACTAAGAAATGAGTTAGAAATATTTTTAAATAATAATGGTTATCAAGCAGAATCTTTAAAAACATTTGATAATACTATAAATGATATTTTAGAAATAAATCCAAACCTCATCTTATTAGATATAAATTTGCCAGGAGTAGATGGGGAATATATTTGCAAAGAGATTAGAAAACAATCTGATATGGGAATTATTGCCGTCACAAGTAGAGATAATGAATTAGATGAATTAGTTTCAATAAATTATGGAGCAGATCATTATATTACAAAGCCATTTAATATCCATATATTACTTGCAAAAGTAAATTCATTGTTAAGAAGAACCAATAATAGCAACGAATCAAAAGATAAAATTAATGCAAAAGATTTTATTTTAAACATATCGAATAGTACAATATCAAAAAATGATAAAATTATTGATTTGACTAAAAATGAATACAAGATTTTAAAATATTTAATTGAAAATAGAAATAAAATTGTTTCAAGAGAAGATATAATGGATTGTTTATGGGAAAATGAAAGTTTTATTGATGATAATACTTTAAGTGTTAATATTACTAGATTAAGAAGTAAATTAGAAGAATTAGGACTAAAAGATATTATTGAAACAAAAAGAGGACAAGGCTATATATTAAAGGGAGAGAACTGATATGAATTTTAAAAGTTTTATAAAAGATAAAATACTTTTGACTGTCTTACTATTATTTGGAATCGCTACTATAGAAATATTTTTAATTCCATACTCATTTGTAAATTTCATAAAAATATATATTCCAGTTACTATAATATTTTTATACATAATAGGACTTTCCATAGAATATTTTATGAAGCTAAGATTTTATAAAGATTTAGAAGATACTTTAAATAACTTAGATGACAAATATTTAATTAGTGAGATTATAAAAGAACCAAGTTTTACAGAAGGCAAAATATTAAAAGACTTATTAAAACAAATTAATAAGTCAATGGTTGAAAATGTAAATTTATATAAGTATAAACAAGAAGATTATAAAGATTACATTGAATTATGGATTCATGAGATAAAAATACCGATAGCAACAAGTAAAATGATAGTGGAAAATAATAAAAATGAAGTTACAAAAAGTATAGATGAAGAATTAGACAAAGTAGAAAACTACATAGAACAGGCTTTATATTATGCAAGAAGTAATACAGTAGAAAAAGATTATTATATAAAAAAAGTTAATTTAAAAGATATTGTAAATGAGAGTATTAAAAAGAATAAGAATGTTTTAATCCATGAAAAAATATCTATTAATATTCATGATTTAGATTTAGAAGTAAATACAGACAATAAATGGATTGTATTTATATTAAATCAAATTATTCAAAATAGTATAAAGTATAAAAAACAAGATAGAAATTTAGAGATTGAAATATATGCAAAACAAGGAAAAGAAAATGTGATACTTTATATTAAAGATAATGGAATAGGAATAAAAAAAGGAGAAATAACAAGAGTATTTGAAAAAGGCTTTACAGGAACAAATGGAAGGTTAATAGGTAAAAAATCTACAGGGATTGGATTGTATCTATGTAAAAACCTATGCAATAAATTAGGAATAGCAATAGAGTTAAATTCGGTTCAAGATGAAGGAACAGAAATACGATTAGTATTTCCAAAAAGTAGTTATATAGATATAAAATAAAATTGCTATCCTGTTATATTTATAGGATAGTTTTTTTAATAAAAAGAAACCTTACAAAAATGTAAGAATTGTGTAAGGTAAATCGATAGGAACAATGGCTAAAGTGGAGTTATAATTAAGTTAGCTGTTCGAGAGAAGCGAGTTACAGATAACTTATGCAATCGAACGACAGTGAGATTGTAAACATTGAAAGGAGTTTTTTATTATGGAAAAAGTATTAGAGGTAAAAAACATAGAGAAATACTATGGAAACAAATCAAATCTAACAAAAGCAATAGACAACATTAGCTTTACAGTAGAAAAGGGAGAATTTGTTGGAATTATGGGTGCGAGTGGATCTGGAAAAAGTACACTTTTAAATGTGATTTCAACAATAGACAGAGTTACAGCAGGACATATTATTGTTAATGGCGAAGATATTACAAAGCTAAAAGGAAACAAATTAAATAAGTTTAGAAGAGAAGAACTAGGTTTTATTTTTCAAGACTTTAATTTATTAGATACTCTTACAGCTTATGAAAATATAGCTTTAGCACTAACAATTCAAAAAGCAAATGCAAGAGAAATTGATAAAAGGGTAAATGCAATTGCAGAAAAGTTAGGAATTAAAGAAATTCTTAAAAAATATCCTTATCAAGTATCTGGAGGGCAAAAACAAAGAATTGCATCAGCAAGAGCTATTATAACAAAACCTAAATTAGTATTAGCAGATGAACCAACAGGAGCATTAGATTCAAAATCAGCAAGACAATTATTAGAGAACTTTGAGTTTTTAAATCAAAAAATGAGTGCGACTATTTTAATGGTTACACATGATGCTTTTACAGCTTCTTATGCAAATAGAATCTTATTTATTAAAGATGGAAAAATCTTTAATGAAATAATCAAAGGAAACGACACAAGAAAACAATTCTTTGAGAAGATAATCGAGGTGCAAACACTTCTTGGAGGTGATTTGAACGATGTTATTTAAGTTATCTTGGAATAATATGAAAAAAAGTATAAAAGATTATGCCATATATTTTTTAACACTAGTATTAGGTGTAGCAATCTTTTATATGTTTAATTCAATAGACAGTCAACAAGCTATGCTACAGGTATCACAATCACAAAGAGAAATAATAAAAATGATGATTTCGATGCTTGGTTTTGTATCAGTATTTGTAGCAGTTATATTAGGATTGTTAATTGTATATGCTAATAATTTCTTAATTAATCGAAGAAAAAAGGAATTTGGAGTGTATATGACACTCGGAATGGGAAGAAGACAAATATCTAAAATTATATTAATGGAAACAATATTTGTTGGAGTAATTTCACTTGCAATTGGACTTGTGGTAGGGGTATTTGCATCACAATTCATGTCAATATTAGTTGCAAAAATGTTTGAAGCAGATATGAGTGAATTTCAGTTTGTATTTTCTGGGGATGCTTGTATAAAGACTTGCATTTATTTTGCAGTAATGTATGTGCTAGTTATGCTCTTTAATACATTTACTGTTTCAAAATATAAACTAATCAATTTATTAAATGCACAAAAGAAAAATGAAAAAGTAAAAATAAAAAATCAATTTCTTTGCATATTAGTATTTATTGTTGCAGGTGCAATGTTAGGTTATGCTTATTGGAAAGTAACAGCGGATAGCAGTAGTTTAAATACATTTGATAAACTATTACCACCAATACTTATGGGAATAGTTAGTACAATATTAATTTTCTGGTCTTTATCAGGTTTTATTATACAAATTGTTCAAAAAATGAAAAATACATATTTAAAAGGTACAAATATGTTTGTATTAAGGCAAATTAACAATAAAATCAATACAATGGTAGTAAGTATGAGTGTTATATGTTTAATGTTATTTATGACAGTATCAATACTTTCTTCAAGTTTATCGTTGAGAAATACAATGGGAAGAGAATTAGTAGAAATGACACCAGTAGATGTAAATTTATATAAAATAGCAAATTTACCAGAAAGATCTGTTAATAAATATGGTAAAGAAACAATATATACAGAAGAGCAAAGGAAAGATTCAAAAATTCCATTAGTAGATACATTAAAAAGCAATGGACTAGATATGAATGTATTAAAAGATATGGTAGAGATACCAATCTATGCAAGCAATGATTTAACATGGAGTGATTTTTTAGAAGATAAGTTAGAACAGTTAAAAGCGAAATTTCCTATGCTTGCATATGATACAGCAGAAGAAATTGTAAAAATATCTGATTATAATAAAATAGCAAAATTATATGGAATAGATGAGTATGAACTAAATGATAATGAATATATTATGATTTGTGATTTTGTGAGTATGAAAGAAGTAAGAAATGAAGTATTAGCAGATGGAAACAATTCTTTAACAATTGCAGGAAAAAAATACAAATCAAAATATAATGAGTGTAAAAGTGGATTTATAGTAATGTCAACAAGCCATACAAATACAGGAATAATAGTTGTTCCAGATAATTGCCCTTTAACAGATGATATGAAAGAAATGCACTTTTTAGCAGCAAATTATAATGATGACACAGAAGAAGGAAAGAAAAAGATTGAAGAATTATTTTCAAAAAATGATTCAGCATTTATACAGAATTTAGACAAAAAAGGATTAGATATAGAAGGACTTACTAAAACAAGGATTATGGAAGGAAGTATAGGATTAGCGACAATAGTAACATTTATTGCAATTTATTTAGGCGTAATATTTCTAATTGCAAGTTCAGCTATCTTAGCATTAAAACAGCTAACAGACAGTTCAGATAATAAACAAAGATATACTATTTTAAGAAAAATTGGTTGCGATGAAAAAATGATAAACAAATCTTTATTTAGACAAATAGGAATATTTTTTGGAGTGCCACTTGTTTTAGCAATTATACATTCTATATTTGGAATACAATTTGCAGTAAAAATGATGTCAGGTTTAGCAAGTGAAAAGGACTTATTGCCATCAGCAGTAGTAACAGTAGTTGTTATAGGTGTAATCTATGGAGCATATTTCTTGGCTACCTACTTTGGAAGTAAAAATATTATTAAGGAGGAATAGATATGTTTGGAATCTTTAAAATGATATTTTTAGGAATTATAGCATTAGTAATAATATTATGGATTACAATTTTTAATATAGGAATAGGAGAAAATCCAAAAGACAAAATAATAAACACTTATGATTCATTTATTCAAAGTTTTGATAAAGCAGGTTTAACAAGTAATTGGAAATTAAAAGGCAAAAGAAAATATGGAGTAGATAAATATGTTGGAACATATTTAGCAAATTATGATAATTATTCAGGCGAAGAAACAATATTTGGTGGAACTGCTATTTCAAGAAAAAATGGAGATCATATAAAACTAAAAATAAAAATTGAAAAAGAAAGTGGTAATATCAATATAATTGCTAAACTAGGAAATAATGAAACTACTTTAATAAATGATACAGGAGAATATGAAGATAATATATATGTTGAAGGAGTTAGTTATTATTTAACTATAAAATTATATGATTTTAAGGGAAATATTGATATTATAGCAGAGTAGGAGGAGATTAAGATGGATAGTATAAAAGAAAAAATGCCAATAATTATAGCAGTTATTGTAGCAATAGCAATATGTGGCATAGCATTCTATTTTCTTGAAAACTATGAATCAGTATATTTTACTCAAATAGATAATACTAAAATTCAAAGTATTTCAGCAACAGATGAGATGAAGTATGAATATACTTTAGATTGTTACAATGAAAATGGTAATAAAAAAGAGATAAAATTTAAAACGAGTAGAGAACTAAGAGAAGATGCCTATTTAATGTTAGAAGTAAGAACTTTTGGAGTTCATTCGTGGAAAGAGATACAAGCAAATGAATTACCAGAGAAAGTAAGAACAGCTTTAAATGTAGAGTAAGGAGAATTAATAATGCCTAAAAATATAAATTGGGATGGAGTAATCCAATCAATAAACTATTTTTGGTTGCCAATATTAGGAGTTGGTGGAGCAATAGCCATAGTAGTAATCATTGCAGTAAGTTATAAAAAATGGAAAGAAAAAAATGAATAAAAAGTAGTAAAAGAGGTGGTAAAGATGAAGAAATTTTTAAAAATAGTATTTTTTATAACATTGATAATAACAAGTATAGCATTGCTATTTGTAGGAAATGGATATAAAATGTATAAAGATGCAATACAAGAAATAAGTATAGAAGATAAAATAAAAGAAATAAAAAGCAAAGAAAACTATACAGAAATTTCAGATTTACCACAAACTTATATCAATGCAGTATTATCAGTAGAAGATCATAGATTCTATAAGCATTTTGGAATATATATTTTACACAAGACAAAAAATTTGAAAGAAAAATAGCAGAAGTATTTATGGCATTTAAAATAGAAAATAAATGTCAAAAAGATGAAATATTAGAATTATACTTAAATACAAGTTATTTTGGAGATGGATATTATAATGTTAGGGAAGCAAGTCTAGGATATTTTGGAAAAGAACCAAATCAGATGAAAAATTATGAAGCAATTATACTTGCAGGAATACCAAATGCACCATCAGTGTATGCACCAACATCCCCTTTTATTTTCAAGAAGAACTACTTGTAAAAGGTAGTTCTCACAAGATTATTAAAAAGTAATTAGTTATAAAAAATATACTAATTAAATAACACAAAGATTTAATAATCAATGTGGTAAAAATGCACAATGAATAATTAATATTAATAGAACGAAAGGAGTAGTGAATATGAGCATTTTAGGTAATATCTTATGGTTTATCTTTGGAGGTTTTTTAAGTGGGATTTCTTGGTGTATATCAGGTCTTATTTGGTGTATTACAATAATAGGAATCCCCTATGGAAAGCAATGTTTTAAATTTGTAGCTTTATCATTTGCACCATTTGGCAAAGATGTCGAATATGGAGGAGGAATACCATCAGTAATTGCAAATGTAATATGGATTATATTCTTTGGGATTCCAATGGCACTTGAAAACTTATTATTTGGTTGTATATGGTGCATAACAATAGTAGGTATTCCATTTGGACTTCAATTCTTTAAAATTGCTAAATTATCTTTAGCACCTTTTGGAGCAAGAGTAGTATAGTAAACTGATTAATTTAACATTGATTATAAGTTGTGTATTTTGAGGGAGCAGTTTTGCTCTCTTTTTAAATAAAGTAATTAAGATTCTATTAGAAAGAAACTAATAAAAAATGATTTATTTATATTAAATCCTAAAAACAGTCAAAAAATAGTACTGCAAAGGAATTAAAAAGCTCCGTTTTGTACAATATAATAATGTTGCAAAAAGGAGTGAAAAATATAGTATTTGATAAGTATTTTTTGAAAAGAGATAATATTTTAAAAAGAAGAATGGAGATAGATTCAAGTTTATATGAAAAATTGCAAGAACTATCAAATGTTTATGAAGCCTCAATAAACAAACTGGTAAATGCAGCAATTATAGAGAAGCTAGAAACAAACAATGTAAATCTTTATGATAGAGCAGAAGGAGAAATTTTAGAATCACATAACTTTAATATTAGATAAGGTGCATATAAAGAACTGGAAAGATTAAGTGATAAACATCATTTATCAATATATAAACTTGTGAACATTGCTATACACAATGCTATAAATAGTTAAGAAATCATTGAAGGACTAGATATAATCAAGAAAGGAATGGTTTCGACTGTAAAATGGATTGACTACAAATAAAAAATACTATAATATGTTCAATAGTCATATTTTTAAAAGTTGATGAATTAGGAAGAGTTACAATTGAATTAACAAGAAGAAAAAGACACGGAATTAAAGAAAAAGATAAGGTTGAAATAAATGTTGATTCTGAAAAAATTGGAATAATAGGAATTTGTAGATGGGGTGGAATGGCTTTAAATGTAGCAGCACTTGATACAAGAATTAAAGCAACAGTAGCTTCTACAATGTATGATATGACTAGAGTAAATGCAAATGGATACTTTGATGAGGGAGATAATGAAGAAACAAGATATAACAATAAAGTAGCTTTAAATACACAAAGAATTACAGATTATAAAAATGGAAGTTACGAATTAGGAGGAGGTTGTTTAGAACTTCCTGTACCAGAAGATGCACCATTCTATGTTAAAGATTATAGCGAATATTATAAAGGTAGAGCATATCATTCAAGAAGTTTAAATTCAAATGGTGGATGGAATAAAATTGGATGTATGTCATTTATAAATCAACCAATATTAAAATATAGTAATGAAATTCGTTCAGCTGTATTAGTTATACATGGAGAAAAAGCTCATTCTTGCTATTTTAGTAAAGATGCTTATAAAGATATGACTACAAATAGCAAATATACAGATAACAAAGAATTAATGATAATTCCAAATGCTGTTCATACAGATTTATATGATAATATGGAAGTAATACCATTTGATAAAATAGAAAAATTCTTTAATGAAAATTTAAAATAATATGAAGAATGAAGGCAAGTAATAACACCGAAAATTACTTGCCATTTATGTTATAATCATCTCGATAAATTAGTCAATAAGTAGGGTAGATAATAAGTTGAAATTATCTACATTTTATTATATAATGCTAATAAAAGATAGTAATTTGAAAGTGAGATGAGAAATATGAATACTGAAATTAAGGCTTTTATTGAAAAATTTAAAGAAGTAAGAGATATATTGCAAAAGTTTGATAACAGAGATGAGGCAATAGAATATCTAGGTAATGAAACAAAATTATCAAAAGAAGAATGTTCTACTGCTTATGATATTATTATGAAAATTGAAGACTAAATTACAATTTTGAAGGAGAAAAATTTATGGCAAGAGTGTTAAAAAGTAAAGAATTAGTAAATACAAGGTTAGCGACTAATTATGGTGGCTGGATGTATTGTGATAAATGTAATGAAAATATAGGTTATTTATGTTATTCAACTTATGATAGGTTAGAATTAA
Organism: uncultured Clostridia bacterium; assembly: GCA_948663505.1. Taxonomy (GTDB): domain Bacteria; phylum Bacillota; class Clostridia; order TANB77; family CAG-508; genus CAG-269. Next base: position 16,378 of record CAPNAQ010000003.1, read on the forward strand.
AGTATAAATGTAATTGTGGAAGTCAAGGTAGTGCATTATTAGATTTTGAAGATAGTAAAATAGGCCAAAATTGTAATGATGAATTAGTTATTATAAAAAATAGGTTATGCTGTCCAAAAGATAATGAGCCTTTAATTACAATATTAGATAAAAAAGTAGCTAGTTATGAAATGAAAATTACTTGTAAATCTTGTGAAAGTATTTATAAAAAAGTTAAATAAATTTATTGATGATGTTAAAGTCAGGTCTACAATAAAAAAGTCTTTTTACAAAAGAATTGTAGGAAACCAATATGAAATATTAAAAGAAGTATATAAAAATATAAGATAAATACATTTTTAAATAAACTAATTTGTTAGAAGGAGCTATTATGAATCAAGGTAATAATGTAAATAAAATAATAAAGAGACTATGCCAAGAAATATTTCCAAGAGATGTTTTCAAAAAGGAAATTCTAGGGTATATTTAGATGATAATGGTTATTATTTTACAATGATAGAATTTCAACCATACTCATTAAAAAAGGAACATTTTTAAATATTGGATTGTCTTTTCTTTTTAATAAAGATGATTATTTAAGTTTTTCATATTCGTATAAAAACAAAACAAGAATTGGAAAAAAGTTTATAGAATATAAGGATGATGAACAATTTGAAAAAGATGTTAGAAAATATGTTGAAATGGCAAAAGATTATATTTTAAAATATAGAATGTTTGTAGATATTAATTATGCAAAGAAATGTATTGTAAAAGAATTAAAGTTAAATCATGATATTTGGGATCCATATATAAAATCAATGTTTTATTTTCTTACTGATGATCAAGAGAATGGAAAAAAGTATTATAAAAGATTTTTAGATGAAGCATTCTTTAAAAGTATAATTGATGAATATAATTATCCGAAGGATGTTACTAAAATAAATAAGGATTATATAATAAATATGATTAGTGAACGAAGAAAGTTTTGGCACAGTCAATCATCAATGGGGAAAATGAAGATATTTGAAAATTATGAACGATAAATGAATAAGAAAGTAATTTTCTTATCTTAATTAATATAGTGCAAAAAAATATTGACTTTGTGGAAATTGAATTTGAAAGAGGAAAATATATAAAAGAGAATTTTATAATGAGTAATATAAATGTATGCAACAGATTGTATAAATAGAGAAGATAAAAAGATACACTCTAAAATTAGTATCTTTTTTTTAATGTTAAATTTTTTAATTCTGTTCTATTTCTATATTTTAGATTGGTTTTTAACAATAGAGTAATAACTTTAAAATTAAATTCATAAAATTAAACAAAATAAAAAGGAAAAAAGGGAAGGATTGATAAGGAATGACAATTAATTTAAAGAAAAGTTTACCCAATATAATGAAAATTTTAGTAATGATGTTAATAATATTTACACTAACAATAGTAAACAACAAAGATATAGAAGAAACAATATTAACGAGTTCACAAGGACTTAGTAATAAAAAATTGGATGGGGAATAAAAAGAAATGACAATCATGAACAACCTGATTTAGGAAAAACAAATAGAACAACTTTAGAAAAATATAATGGAATTGCTATAGGAAATAATACAGATAAAAATGTTTATCTAACATTTGATGAAGGATATGAGGCAGGATATACTCCTAAAATATTAGATACATTAAAAGAAAATAATGTAAAAGCAACATTTTTTATAACAGCACATTATTTAAATACAGAGCCAGATTTAGTAAAGAGAATGATTGATGAAGGACATATTGTAGGAAATCATACACCTAAATACTTAATGTCCATAAATTTAAAAGGTGAAAAAGCATAGAGAGATAGCCTATTTAGAGTAGAATAAAAACAATGATTAAGATTATCTTCTGAAATTTTAATCATTGTTTTTTGCTAGAATAAAGTATATAAAAGAGAAAATTATTTTAAATTTTAAATAGTATAGCAAAATGACAGTAAATGTGATATACTAGGTACAATATATTTAAGAAGCTAAAAGGAGAGTGATTTGAAATGATGCATGAATTTGTTACATATGCAGATGGAACTTTGGTAGTATCTTCAGATATTCGTAAAAAGGAAAATGGAGAAGAATATCTTATTGTTTGTTTTGAAAGACCAATGGAGTATGGTTTTGATACAGTAATATTTGAATTACCAAGTTATAATATAGTAAAACAAGATGGACATTATACAGAAGACGAAATTGCAATATTTAAAACAGTAGTTGAACGAGGTGCTGGATACTTTTTTGATGTTGCTAGAAAAGGAGGAATACAAAGTGCCTAATCTTTTTAATTATTTAGGATATACCATATTCTTTTGGGCAAATGAAAATTTTGAGCCTATACATGTCCATATTTGCAAGGGAAATCCTACTGCAAATGCAACTAAAGTTTGGATTACAAAAAGTGGAGATTGTATTTTAGAAAATAATAATAGTAGAATTCCAAAGCATGATTTGAATAGATTATTTAAATCTATTCAATATAATTATTTTTATATTTTATCTGAATGGAAAAGTTTTTATGGTGTAGATAACATTAAATTTTATTGTTAATTTTAGAGTAGTATAAACAAAAAAGTTAATAGGAGAAAATAAGATGATTGATTTTACAAATGCAATAGAAGAATTTAATAATTATAAAGGTTCAGAGAAAAAGAAGACATTAATATATAACAATAAAAAATATTTAGTAAAATTTCCAGATCCAGTCAGAGAAAAAAATAAAAATATATCATATATCAATAATGCTTTTTCAGAATATATTGGAAGTAATGTGTTCAAGATAGTAGGTTTTAAAACACAAAATACAGTTTTAGGAAAATATAACTATAATGGAAAAGAAAAGATAGTATGTGCTTGTGAAGATTTTACAGATAATGATAATATATTATATGAATTTGAAAATTTAGCATTAAGTACAAATCCAGATAAAAAAATAGAAACAGAGTTAAATGACATAATGGAAGTAATAGAAGAAAGTAAAATGATTCATACAGAAGAAACGAAACAGAAATTTTGGGATATGTTTGTTATTGATAGTTTAATTGGAAATACAGATAGACACAATGGGAATTGGGGATTTTTATTGAATAAAAATACAGGAAAAGTAGAATTTTCTCCGATTTATGATTGTGGTTCAGCTTTAAATCCAATGCTTGAAGATGAAGAAATTAAAAAAATTAATGAAACAGAATTAAAAAACTTAGCAATTAATTGCTATTCTTGCTTAAAAGAAAATGGAAAGAAAATTAATTATATAACATATATTAAACAAATGAATAATGAAGAATGTAATAAGGCTATTAAAAGATTATTTTTAAATATTAATATAGATGAGATAAATAATTTTATTGATAATGTCGAGGGTATGTCTACAGCAAGAAAAGATTTTTATAAAAAAATGATAGAAAAGAGATATGAAATATTAAAAGAAGTACATGAAAATATGAAATAAATAAAAGTAAAGTATACTATGATGGTAACTCTGTATTTTTTCTGCACTTTTTAAACTAAAACAGAAACTAGAAAACTTGATTTTCTATGTGTTAGGGAGATATTTTCTGTATCTCTTTCCTGCCTTTTAGAAAGTCTTTAGGTAAACAAAAATGTAGATATGAAAACAAATAGTAAAATAGTAATTTGAAAGTGAGATGAGAAATATGAATACTGAAATTAAGGCTGTTATTGAAAAATTTAAAGAAGTAAGAGATATATTGCAAAAGTTTGATAACAGAGATGAGGCAATAGAATATCTAGGTAATGAAACAAAATTATCAAAAGAAGAATGTTCTACTGCTTATGATATTATTATGAAAATTGAAGACTAAATTACAATAAGTAGAGGAGATAAATAGAAAAGAAGGGGATATATGATTAAAAAAAATTCGTATCTCCTTTTTTTTGATGTTAAATTTTATAATTTTGTCCCACTTTTATATTTTAAATTCGTTTTTAATAATAGAGTAATAACTTTAAAATTAAATTCATAAAATTAAACAAAATAAAAAGGAAAAAAGGGAAGGATTGATAAGGAATGACAATTAATTTAAAGAAAAGTTTACCCAATATAATGAAAATTTTAGTAATGATGTTAATAATATTTACACTAACAATAGTAAACAACAAAGATATAGAAGAAACAATATTAACGAGTTCACAAGGACTTAGTAATAAAAAAATTGGATGGGGAATAAAAAGAAATGACAATCATGAACAACCTGATTTAGGAAAAACAAATAGAACAACTTTAGAAAAATATAATGGAATTGCTATAGGAAATAATACAGATAAAAATGTTTATCTAACATTTGATGAAGGATATGAGGCAGGATATACTCCTAAAATATTAGATACATTAAAAGAAAATAATGTAAAAGCAACATTTTTTATAACAGCACATTATTTAAATACAGAGCCAGATTTAGTAAAGAGAATGATTGATGAAGGACATATTGTAGGAAATCATACTGTTAATCATAAAAGTATGCCAACATTAACAGAACAGCAAATAAATTCAGAAATAATGGACTTACACAAAGCAATATATGAAAAATTCAACTATGAAATGAAATATATGAGACCACCAATGGGAGAATACAGTGAAATATCATTAAATGTAACACAATCATTAGGATATAAAACAGTAATGTGGTCATTTGCATATGAAGATTGGAATGAAAAAAAGCAATTAGAAAATTCAATAGCAAAGAAAAAAATAATAGACAATGTACATAATGGAGAAATAATGTTATTACATGGAAAATCAGAAACAAACACAAACATATTAGGAGAAGTAATAAAAGAAATTAAAAATATGGGATATGAATTTAAATCACTAGATGAATTTAAGTAAAATTACAACGTGACAACAGGGGCGTCCCTTTTTGGCACGATTAAGGAAAAGGTGAAAAATCTATGAAGAAGAAAAAAAATGCTATTTCTAAAATTGATAGACTTTTGGAAATGCCACAAGAAGTATACTCAAATGTACCTAAAATAACTATAACAGGATTTAATGAAACAATAATAGAGAATTTTAAGGGAATATTGGAATATGAGGATTATTATATAAGAATTAATACAGAGCTTGGTATAATTAATATAAATGGATTTGAGCTAAAATTAGAAAATATGACAAATGATGATATTAAAGTGACTGGAAAAATAGAGAGTATTGATATAGAGAGAAGTTTTGATTAAGCAAAAAATAAAGGGGAAAAGAATGTTAATTAAAATAATAATTAATTATATAATTGGATACTTAAGAATATCTGTAGAAGGCTATTATATAGAGAGATTTATAAATATGTGCAGAAATAATAAAATAGCAATATGGAACTTAAAAAGAGAAAAAAATGTTAAATTAAAATTAAATATAGGAATAAAAGATCTAAAAGATATAGTAAAGATTGCAAAACAATCAAAATGTAGGATAAAAATACTAAGCAAAAAAGGTATGCCATTTGTGTTTAATAAATATAAGAAAAGGAAACTATTTTTTGGACTATTAATTGTGATAATAATTATGTTAGGAATATCATCAAATTTCATATGGAATGTAGAAATAATAGAGGAGAATGGAGAAAAATTAGAAAATATTAATGAAAATGTTAAAAAGTCAGGATTAGAAACAGGGGTGTTAAAAGCAAAAATAAATACAAAAGAAATAATAAATAGAATAAGATTAGAAAGAAGTGATATAGCATGGATGGGGATTGAAATAAAAGGAACAAATGCAATAGTAAAGGTGGTAAAAGCACAGGAAAAACCTGAAATTATTGATGAAGAAGATTATTGTAATATAGTTTCTGACAAGGCAGGAATAATAACAAAAATAAATGCACAAAATGGAACATTAGCAGTTAAAGTAGGTGACACAGTAAATGTAGGAACATCATTAATAAATGGATGGATGGAAGGAAAATTTACAGGAATTAGATATGTTCATGCAAAAGGAGAAATAGAAGCAAAAGTATGGCATACAAAAAATAAGTTAATACCATATAATGCTACGGAACGAATAGAAACAGGAAATACTGAAGACAAATACATAATAAAAATAAATAATTTTGAAATAAATTTGTCAAAAAAGCTTTCAAAATTTAAAATTTATGATACAATAAACACAGAAAAAAATTTCAAATTATTTTCAGATTTTTATTTACCAATTTCTCTAGTAAAAGTTACAAATAAAGAAATGAAAGAGGAAAAAATTGAAGATTTAGAAAAAGCAAAAAGCTTAGGGATAAAGGAACTAGAGGAAGAACTAAATAATGAAATAGAAGATAAAGAGAAAATTGTAAATAAAATAATAAATACAAATGAAAAAGAAAATGGAATAGAAATTTCTGTTACATATGAAGTACTTGAAAACATAGGCATAAATGAAAAAATAGTTTTTTAAAAATTAATAAATAGAGTTTTTGAAAAATTTTAAAAATAATGAACGGAGCGATAAAAGTATGGAAGAAAAAAGTTTAAAAATTACAGGAACAAACACAACATTTTTTAACAAAATAACAAAAACACTAACAAAAATATTAATTCCAACAAAAATTGGAATTAATGGAATGTTAATAACAATAAAAAGAAACAATTTAATAAAAATATATGAAAACTACAAAAGAGAAACAGAAGAATATAATACAAAAGAAATAGAAAAAAAATATGATACAGCATATATAGCATATTTAGAAACATTAGACAAATATGTTATGGATACAATATATAAAAAAGTAAAAAATAATACAGCAACAGAATTTGAAAAAGATGCATTAGCGAGATATTATGAAGTAACAAGTTTAAAGGAAAAAGAATATATGGACTATAAATATAGAAAACAAAAATACTTGTTAGAATTAGACAAAGAAAGTATAGAAACAAACGCAAAAGAGAAAACAAAAGAAAAATACAATAATTTTTACATTGACAAAATGGACACACTATATAAGTCAATACTAAAAAATTATTCAATAAAATTAGCAGACACAACAAATGTGTACGACTCAACAAAAGAATGGATATATGTAAAAATATTTTATACATTAGAAGAATATATACAAAATATATTATCAATGAAAATGAATATAGAACCAAAAGAAGAATTTGCTGATATAGTTGATGATTATGAAAAATTCGAATCATATATGGTAGGAAAATTAGATATAAGAGATAATATAGAAAAAAATATGATATTATTAGGAATTAGTAGAAAATTATTTACACATAGTGTACCATTAGTAGTTGCAGAACAATGTTACGAAAAATTATTAAAAGATGCAAGAGGTTTAGTACAAGATACAAAAATAGCTACAAAAAGAGAAAAAGCATATGAAATGTTAATTAATTTAATAGAAGATTACAATGTTAGACTATTATCAACAAAAGTATATTGGGAGAACACAAAAGAAAGAGATTCATATAAAAAATTCTGGGACAAGTATAAAAAAATAGGTAAGTTAAAAGATGAGAACTTTTTAGAATACAAAAAACAAAAAGAAGTATTATTTATGAAAAATGATATAGAAAAGATAAGGAATACAGCATATGATTATTCAAAAATATTAACATACTATAAAAGAAAATTAGTAGATTATGGAGTAATAAAAGAATTAAAAAATCAATGTAAATCAGAAGGAAAATATAAAGGATATATATTAAAAGAAAACAAGGTGAGTGCATAATGTATGAAATTACATATTTAGAATTAGAAGAAAAAAACGAATATGAGGAAACAATAAAAAAAGTATTAGAAAAGTGCTATGAACAAGAAGGACTAGAACATTCAAAATTAATAATAACAGTAACATTAACAACACCAAAAGAAATAAAAAAGATTAATAATGAATATAGAAAAATAGATAAAGAAACAGATGTATTATCTTTCCCAATGTTTGAAAAACAAGAATTAGAAAACATGATAAAAGACAAAGATTTTCAACATGAAGACATTTTAGGTGATATTATAATATCAATACAGAAGGTTGAAGAACAAGCAAAAGAATATGGACATAGTTTTGAGAGAGAATTAAGTTATATGTTAGTACATGGTTTTTATCATTTAATGGGTTATGACCATATTATAGAAGAGGACAAGCTTATAATGAGGGAAAAAGAAGAAATAATACTAAATAGTTTAAGTATTACAAGAAGCTAGAGAAAAGAGGTTAATTATGGAAAACAAAGGAACTAAATTTTTAGTTATAATATTAATAATATTGATATTAATAGCAGGAGGATTAATGGCATACAAAATAATTAAAAATAAAGATAAAAATGAAACGCAGGAAGTATCAGAAAATGAAAATGTAGAAAATATTTTAACAGCAGAAATAGAAGAAAAAAAGATTAACATTTTCAAAGGAAATGACAGACCAATTGCAGTAATGATAGACAATCACAATTCGGCATGGCCACAAGCAGGATTAAATAAAGCATATATGGTATATGAAATAATTGTAGAAGGTGGAGAAACAAGATTAATGGCTTTATTTAAAGGACAAAATGTTGACAAAATAGGTCCAGTACGTAGTTCAAGACATTATTTTATAGATTATGTAATGGAAAATGATGCAATATATGCACATTATGGATGGAGTCCACAAGCTCAAAGTGATATTTCAAGCTATGGTATAAATAATATTAATGGTATATCAGAAAGCACATCAGTATTTTGGAGAGTAAAAGATAAGTCTGCACCACATAATGCAGTAACAAGCACAGAAGCATTATTAAAATCAGCAAAATCTAAAGGATATAAAACAACATCAAATAAAGAAAGTATATTAAATTATGTTACAGAAGAAGTTAAATTGGAAGAGGGGCAATCTGCTACTACAGTGACTATACCTCATTCAACATTACAAAAAGTTAGATATGAATATGATGAAGAAAACAAAGTTTATAAAAGATATGCAAGAAATAAATCTCAAAATGATTGGGATACAGGATATGCAGTAACAACAAAAAATATAATAATTACATTTTGTGATAATTACAATTTAAATGATTCTGATAATGTTGGTAGGCAAGGTTTAAAAAATATTGGTACTTTTAATGGCTATTATATTACAAATGGTAAAGCTATTAAGATTAAGTGTACTAAAGAATCTAGAAACTTAGAAACAAAATATGTTGATCTAGATGGTAATGAAATTAATGTAAATGATGGTAATACATGGATTAATATTTGCCCTACTAATGCAAAAGTAGAGTTTAAGTAATTTTAAAATTAATTTAGAAATTAGAGGTTAAGTGTATGAATGTATATGATACAGCAAATAAATTAGCTATGGAGATTAAACAATCAGAGGAATATGTAAATTATAAAATGGCAAAGGAAGTTTTAGACTTGAATTCTGAATTGAAAAAGAAAATAGCAGACTTTGAGCAAGCTAGATATGAGGCTCAAATTGAAATAATGCAAACAGGTAAGGCAAATGATGAGAAAAATCAGAAAATGCAACAATTATATATTGAATTATTGGAAAATCAAGATGCAAAGAAATTTTTCGAAACAGAAACAAAGTTTAATACAATGCTTTCTGATGTTAATAAAATAATTGGTGATGTAATTAAAGATGTGTTAACTATATAATAAAAAGTATAAAGCCTAATAATATTAATTTGAAAAAATGAGTTTGACAGTGAGTTGCTATTCACTTTAAGCAATTATAGTGTTTATCTTATTTTGAATATTCAGTATATTAAACGCCTTATAGAACAAAAGAGGCATGATTAAAATTTTGGGACCTTTTTAGATCTCTTTATATGCCTCGTCTTTGTTCTTATGCCAAAATGCAAAGCATTTTGTGTGTAATAGTGATGTTATAAAAAATTCTTGATTTTTTATGATACAACGGAGTTTTTGAAAATTCATATTATTAGGCTCTATAACATTTTATTTTTAGATAACAGGAGGATAAGTATGGAGTTTTTTGTTATATTTATTATTGTAATGGTAATATTTTTTGTATTAAAATATGTTTTTGGAGCAAATTTAAATAAATTGAAAGAAATAACACAAAATGAAGAATTAAACAAAATAGCTGAAAAATATCCAGAAAATGTAGAAATATGTAAAACATATTTAGAAATGTTAAAAAATGAAGATGTCAAAATAGAAGAACAGCAAGATGCAAATACAACAATGTATTTTGTAATGGGAAATAAAATTTTTATAGCAAATTTAAAAAATAATTTTACAAGAATACAAACATTAGCACATGAATGTTTACATTCTATACAAAGCAAAAAATTGTTATGGTTTAATTTTATATTTTCTAACATATTTAATATATACTTTTTTGTAATTTGTATTTTAAAGTTTTTTAACATTTTACCAAGTAGTATGATGTTTTTAGCAATATTAGCAATATTAGGATTAGTACAATATTCTGTTAGAATGTTTCTAGAAAATGATGCTATGATTAAAGCTAAGTTTTTAGCAAAAGAATATATGGAAAATCAAAAAATTTCTTCTAAAGAAGAAATTAATAAAATGATAAGTAAATATGATGAATTAAATGATGTGGGTATTAAATGCGTTAATTTTCAAATTTTTTCTTTAATCATATTTAAAGTTATTATATTTGGATTGATAATGTTTTTAAGATAATTATTTTGATATAAATGTTAATTAAATGGAGCAAAAATTGTGGTAAGAAATATAGTAATATAAGGAGAATAAAATGTTACAAGTAAGCAGAGATAGTAATTTGAAAATACCTAAAAAATTAGAAAATTACAATGGAACTGAAAATAGTATAGAAGATAAAGTTGCTGTTAAGCAAGCAATTGCCACAGCAGAGAATAAAAGATTTAATAAAAAGCAAATTACTGAAAGTGTAGAAAATGATAAAGAGTTAGAAGAAATAAATAAAATACCATTTAATGCAAATGATTTAATGGTAATAACAGTAGTAAAGAAGCTAACAGCATATACAATTGCGGTTACAGAAAAATCACCCAAAAAATATAGAGGTGTATTTGTCAATAGAATGCAAAACTATTGTCTTGATACATTAGAAGTATTATTAGAAGCAAATTTTATTAGAATGGATGCAATAGAAAAAAAAGTAAAAAGAGAAGAACTTCAAAAAGAGGCAATAGTAAAATTAAAATTATTAGGATATGTTTCTATGGTAGCAGAAAATTTTGGATGTATATTAAAGAAACAATATAAGCAAATTTCATTACAATTATCTGAAGCAATTAATTTGACAATAGCATGGAAAAAGAGTGATGATGAAAGATGGAAAAAACGAAGTTAGGATTTTAAGCTGAAAGGCTTTTAATTAAGAGAAAAATTTATTTAGTGGTTATTTGTCTGCCCCCTCTGCTTTGACGCGCGCGTGGTTAACTATAATGGTAATAGAAATTGATATAAAGTTAATAAACGTAATGTTGGGGCTCGCCCAGATTCACTTTTGGTAAATCCTTTTAAAAGTGGATTTAAAAAGAATCAGAGAAATATATTTTAGGCAAAATATATCAGTATTTTAAAGTGAAGGAATTTTTCTCTTTTCTAACCGCTAATAAAATAGTGCGGTGGAAGAATATGAATGCTTACACAAACAACAAATAGAAATCTATTTTTTGTGAGTTATAAGGGGCATTCTTTTGTTATATGCAAACGAGGGGAATGAACATAAATATGATTTTAGAAGAAATTTTTACATTTAATAATTTATATAATGCATATAAAGATTGTAGAAAATCAAAACAGCATAAAGGGGAAGTAATTAGATTTGAAGCAAGTTTATCTACTAATATTAGTAATTTAATAAAAGAAATAACTTCTAAAAAATATAAATTAGGAAAGTATAAAGTATTTTTAATACATGAGCCAAAAGAAAGAACAATAGAAGCATTACCTTTTAGAGATAGAGTAGTTATAAAATGCTTTTGTGATGTAGTATTAAAAAATAAAATAGAAAGAAAATTAATATATGATAATGCAGCTTGTAGAAAAGGTAAAGGAACTACATTTGCAATTAAAAGACTAGAGATGTTTTTAAGAGATGAATATAGAAAAAAACAGAATAATAAGATATATTTTTTAAAATGTGACATTAGAAAGTATTTTCAAAGTATAAATCATGAAGTTTTATTAAATTTATTGGAAAAGATTAAATTTTCAAGTGACGAGATGTGGTTAATAGATAAATTAGTAAAAGAACAACCTAACGGTGCAGATATCGGGTTACCACTAGGAAATCAATCAAGTCAATGGTTTGCGCTTTTTTATTTAAATGTAATTGATAGATTTATAAAAGAAGAATTGAGAGTAAGAGGATATATTCGTTATATGGATGATATGATATTAATTCATAGAGATAAAAGTTATTTGCAAAATTGTCTTTTAAAAATTGAAGAGAAATGTAAAGATGAGTTAAAACTGGAACTTAACCAAAAGACACAAATAGGAATTGTAAAAAATGGAATAGACTTTTTGGGATATAGACATATTTTAAATGAAAATGGTAGTATATCAAGAAAATTGCGAGCATCATCTAAACAAAGACTAATAAAACACCTAAAAACATTAAATAAATTAAGAAGTAAAGATATTGTTGATGAAGAATATGTTTACATTAGAAAAAATGCTTTTTATAATCATATAAAAGATACGAAAGAAAGCCAAAAATTAAAAAAGGATAGTTTTCCATTAACGCATTTTATATAAAAAAATGGAAAACTATTCCAAAAAAATAATAGATGTGATAAAATAAAAAAAAAGAGATTTTTGTAAAAAAATGTATTATATATTTATAGGAGGAAATTAATATGAAAAAATTTACTTTTTTAACTCAAGAGCAATATTTTGATGATGAACAATTAGATATAATAAAAAAAAGAGGTACAGAAGCAGTAATTACTGATTTTTCTATACTTTTAGGTGGTTTTGTTTCTGATTATAATCATATACAAAATGATGATTCTTTAGAGGGAAGAACAGGAGCATATTGGACTAAATCTGATGATGGAGATGGAGACGCGCGCGTGGTTTACTATGATGGTGATAGGAATTGATTTAGAGTTTCTTAGACGTAATGTTGGGGCTCGCC
>CAPNAQ010000004.1 GCA_948663505.1 uncultured Clostridia bacterium
ATTTCTTCATCAATTTCCTGATATTTAATATCAATAGGAATATCTAATATTTTTAAAACTTCTTTTAATACTTCTGTATCATTAAATCCACATTTTTCTAATTTTTCCTTTTTTATTAATCTTTTATTTTCTTCATATAAGTAATATTGATACCCTTTTTCTATTTTATTAATTTTTATATAATTTCCACTTTTTAATTTATAATTTTTAGCCATCTTATATTTCCTCCTTTTTAACTTATCAAAATCATCACTTAAATATAAAGCTATACTTTAACAAACACATTATCTCGACTAAAAAGGAAGATCGTCATTAGCTGACTCTTCAAAATTGTTCTCTTCATTTGCTCCAAAAGAACTATCTGAAAATGGATCTGTTGTTGTATTATCTCTTTTTCCTTCAGCAAAATATGCTTCTTCTGCAATTACCTCTGTTACATAATGTTTTACTCCATTATCATCTTCCCAATTTCTAGTTTGTAATCTTCCTATAATACCAACTTGTTGTCCTTTAGAAAAATATTTACTGCAAAATTCTCCTAATTTTCCCCAAGCTACAATATTAAAAAAGTCTGCTTGTCTTTCTTCTCCTTGTTTTACATATCTTCTATTTACTGCTAAATTAAATGATGCTACTAATGTATTACTTGTTTGAGTGTAGCGAACATCTACCTCTCTTGTTAATCTCCCCATTAAAATAACTTTGTTCATATCTTTTTTTCTCCTTCCAATTTTATTCTATATTTATTTTTTGTATTTTTATATAATAAGCACTTACATTTTGCTCATTTTCTGCTTCTTTTTCATACAAATGTACCTCATCATTATCTTCAAAAGGATTCATATTGTCCGCTAAACCACTTTCAATAAAATAGCTTTCTAATCCTTCTTCTAACAATTCGTTTGCTTGTACAATTGCCTTTTCTCTAGTATCAAATCCACCAAAATGAGTAACTCTTGGTTCTATCTCTTTTGAAATATCACCATAATCGAATTCATATACAATATACATGGCTGTGTTATCTAATTTTTGTATTTCTTCTTTATCCTTTTGTATTATTTTATAATTTAAAATTTCTTCAATTGTATTTAAATTTTCTTGAATTTTCTTAATTCTTTTACTAGAACCAATAGTTTTTAGAGAAAATTCTATTGCAATAAATAAAGCATTTTCATATCCTTCTATTTCATAAGCTAAAGGTCTAGCATCTTGATCTAAAACCTTAATTCTTTTGGTATAACTTTGAATATTATCTTGAATATTTTCAACTATTTGTTTTCTTTGAATGGCATTTAAAGAATCTTTTACTAATATGATAGATTGAAAAGTTGTATAATCCATATTTTTACCTTATGCAACCATCAGTTCTAGCAAATCCTGTTGCTGATAATTAGCCTCTTCTAATCTTGTATCAAATAAACATGATAAAAACTCAATGATATTATTCCTTGTCCATGTATTATAATTATAAGCTATTTGTCTGAATTCTTTGGATATTCCAATTGTTAATTCAAATTTTAAATTACTTTTTTTAAATTGATTTGGACAGATTTGTCCATTTTCTATTGTTTTAAAAAATACATCTAGCCAATAATTTAGGTAAATATTATCTTCTGAACAAGCTTCTCTTCCTTGTTTTCCATATATGTATATGTCTCTAGGCAAATTAAAGTATGGTGAAATTAGTATAAATTCATCTGTCATCAAATAATCATCTGGATTTACTCTTACTCTACAATTATTTCTCAATAATGCCTTAGGATATTTCTTTAGTTCTCCACTTTCTTGTAACTTATTTAATTTTGTAAAAATATTTTTATCTTTTATATTAAGCGACATTTTCTTCACCTTCCTCACCTAAATCTAATACCTGTTGTCCATAATATTTAGCATATAAATCCTCATAATAATCTTCCTCATTGAATTCTAGTAACAAATCAAAATACATTCTTTTGTAAACCTTTTTCTTCTTATATTTTTTAAATTGACTCATATCAATTGGCTCATCATTCCAAATAAAACATTTCTTAGGTTCATATACGTTTTTATTGATTTTGTTTGGAAAATCTGAAGCAAAAACAATTGCATTATTCTTTTTATTATTCAATAATTTCACATTATAGGTATTGTTTGCTACTATATAAGGTTTTCCTTTAGCAAATCCTACAAATATGCTTTTTAATTTTCTTAATGCTGGCAATCCCCATTTATATAACGTTTTCAAATCTAATATTGCTTCTGTATCTGTTATTTCTTTAATATTACTTACTAGACCTACTGACCTTTCTGTACCATTCATCGCCATTACTTCTGTACCTCTTCTAAATGGATGGCAATTTTCATCACATTTATTTCCAACAGAAGCTAGTCTTGTATGAAAAATACACCAATCGTAATTGCTTTTTCTTATTACTCTTGCTATTTCTTTAACATTTAATTTAACACCTTTTTCTAAAGATATTATTCTTCCTTTCTTCATTAAAGCATAACCATTGCCATGACCGCCCTTTTGTTCCTCTAAAAATCTCAAAAAGTTAGATAGCCCATAGCTTTTTTCTATCTCTCTTTCTCCATTTTTATTCATTAATATTAGTCTGCACATTACTTCCACTGACCTCCTTATATTTTTTTAATATTATTTGTCCAAGATTTTGTGCTTGAGCCAAATCAAAATTTTCTTTTCGTATATGATAATTTATGTATTTTGTGGTATCTATGCAAAAATCAGCAGCCTTGATATATTGTTTAGAATTTTTGAATTTTAATAATCTAAATTCCAATGTTTCTACTGATGATCTTGTGTTAAAAGTATTATATCTGCTATTTGTTATAGTTGCTTTGCAATAATGATTAAAATATCTACCCCAAAATTTTTTTGTAATTTCCTTATTACTTTGCATCTCTCGCAGTATTGGATTAAATATTTCATTTTCAAATTGCATTATTTTTTCTTTATATTTTGTTCCAACATGTAAATGGGTTCCACAACCTGCACCTACATACTTTTTGAATTTATCTAATTTTCTACATATTGCATGAAAAGACTTTTTATTGTTGAAAATGACACTTTTCCATTCCATTCCTCTAATAGAGCTATCATAGCAACCTATAAAATCATATTTTCTTAGTTCTAAAAGTGTATAATCTTTTTTATTAGTTTCAAATTCAAAAGAAAATGACATTTGTGTAGTTTTTCCTTTTTGATTATAATTTCTAGTGTTATAATCTTGTTCCATACTACACATATTACATATACATTCCTTATCATTAATTCTTTTCATTTCAAATGAGAGAAATTCATTGTTACACTTTATACATTTATTGTATTTTAAAAATCTTCTTATTTTTAGCATCTAAATTTCTCCTCTCAAAAAAAAATCAAACCTATCATTATGATAGCTTCGATTTTGTATTAGGCTACATTAAGCCAAATAAATTCTTCATCTTCGTTAAGTTGTTGCTCAATAGATTCCTTTTTTCTTTTTAACACATCATTATATTCATAAAATATGCTTAGTTCACTATATTTAATGTATATAGCTATTATAACTTGTGTTTCATTATTGATTGTTATATCTCTAATTCTTTCTGTATCATCTATGAACATAGCTGTATTAATACCACTTTTTTTATTAATAAAATTAGATATTTCAAAATCTGCTCTCATTTTTTCTGATTGTGAAAGTTTGGCATATTCTCTCCCTTTATAAGTTATAGAATATTCATCCAGTAATTCTCCAGTATCTTCATCCAATTTATTAAAATTAATGCTTACATCTTTTAGTAAATTTTTTGTTTGTTTCAGTTGTTCACCTATGATTAGCATTTTTAATTTGTCTGAAATTTTGATTTGTAAATTACATAAGTCTACATTATTTTTTAATTCTTCTATTGTAGCTCTAGCTTTTTCAATTTGTTCTTTAGCTTTTTTTATTGCTGTTTTCTTTGATAAGACTTCCTGATTATGAAGATCAATATTGTGCTTTTCTTTTTCTAATTCCTCTATTTCTTTTTTTATTTGATTTCGTTTTGTTTCTAATGATATATTCTCTTCTGTACTTAATTTATTAAGCAAATTCTTTTTTTCTTTCAGTTCTTTTACATATTTTTTAGTATCTTCTTTCATGTCTTCTAATTTATTCTTTAGTGTTTCCAATTCTTTGTTATATAGTCTTTTTAATGCTTTTTGTAAAACTTCATTTTCTATTTTTTGTTTACAAGTAGGACAAATTCCTTGCTCTGAAGATACATTATTTAATTTTTCTTGGATTTTACTCTTTTTTTGTTTGGCATCTTCTAAATCGACTGTTAAATTTTGTTTTACTATATTTGTTAAACGATTGATTTTTATTTTCAAATCCTCCATACTAATCGAAGCTTCCGAACCAATTAATAGCTTCTCATATTGTTCCTGTAACTCTTTTAAATGTTCTTCTTTATCAAATACTTGCTCTTCCTCTTCTTTTATTAAAGCTATACTTAAATTACCTTCTTCTACTCCCTCAAGCCTTTTAATTTCAAAATTATAGGCTTTAATGTCTGCTCTTTTTTGTTTAGCAAATTCTGTATTATCAATAATTGGTTTTTCAATTATTTTTTGTTCTTCTTCACTTAACATTTTAAAAGCATCTTTCGGTGAAATTGGTGGTAATAATCTAAGTAATAATTGTTTTTGTTCTGCTGGTTTTAAAGTGCAGAATCTATATGGATTATAAGCACATAAGAAAAACTGTATATCTTTATAAAATTTAGCCATGTATTCTTTGGTTGATTTTATTCCATCTAACAAAATAATATTGTTTTTTCCTTTACTTCTAGAAATAATATGTTCATTACCTTCATTATCTATAATTGTTATTTCTGCA
Source organism: uncultured Clostridia bacterium (assembly GCA_948663505.1). Lineage (GTDB taxonomy): Bacteria > Bacillota > Clostridia > TANB77 > CAG-508 > CAG-269. The sequence continues at coordinate 4,866 of CAPNAQ010000004.1, forward strand.
ATTACATTTTTTATATTTCTACTGTCATCTGATACATCTTCTTGATTACTTCCTGTCATATTATATCCAGTTAAAACCCATAGTGGAACTGACAATATTGTTGATTTTGTTTTAAAATTGTCCCCTACTATATAAGTTATATCATCATTAAAATTAATATGAAATCCGTCTGGCAATCCTTTATATCCGATTGTTTGATTAATTGATTTTATAACCATTTTTTCACCTCTTATCCTAAAAATTTGCAAATTCTGCTTCTACATCTTCTTCTGTGTAGTCAGTAATATTTTTAGGTGTTTCTAATTCATTTTTGTTTTGTGCCTCTTCTTCAAATTCATCAAACATAGATATACTGTCTTCTTCACTATTTTGCTCATTACCTTGTGTTTGATAAATTTTATTATTGCCTTCTTCTTCAATTGGAAGCATAAATACTTGTTGTAATACTTGTCTATATGCTCCTGTAGATGCCATATATGTTGCTCTTCCTTTTCCTTCTGCATCAAATCCTCCGTGCTGGAACTTGTACTAATATTGATTGCAATTCTGGGTCTTCTGTATCTACTAACTCATATTTTACAATAAAACTAGCCTCTTGATTAATATATTTGTAATCACTAACTTCAGCTGGCTTAATTGATATTTTATATTTAGCAAGTAGCGGAAGTAGTATTGGCACAATATCTTCCCTTTTTATTCTTCCACATGATTTTATTTCTGTCATTATTTCTATTATTTTCTTATATAGCATTATATTATTCCTCCAAATCTTTTTATTTTAATTTTGTTTGATACTTCAAAAATATCAACATTTTTATCATTTTTTATAAACTCTTCAACTCTTATATACTTTGGATTTGTTATTCCTGTAACTACATATTGATATGGAATATTTTCTTTTTTTAAAATTGGCAAAGCTTTTTCAATGGATCGAACTGTATAATTTGTTTCAGGCCAATAAGTTTCATTCCATATAAAAAAAACATAAATTTTTCCTTCAACTATATATTCTTGAACTAAATTTGCCTTTGCTAATAAATCAATAGTTTTTTCATTTTGTTCTTTCATATTTTGCATGATATATTTTAATCCTTTGTTTTCTACTGCAAATCCAACCTTATATTTATCAACTTTTCTATTCTTCTTTTCAAATGTTCTTATTAAATCTTTCTCTTTGAACCAATCATCTTTTCCAAACATTATCTCAACAAAATAGGTATTAAAATAATAATCTTTTTCTTTTATGAGACCTAATACATTTGTGTTTCGTTCTCCAAAAATTTTACCTTTTCCATTTACAATGACTAATTCACCTTTTTTATACTTGTTTTTCATGGTATTATTAATTTCACCAATTCTTCATCAATTTTGGCAAGAGTTCTTTTTATATTTCCCTTGTTTTTTTTCATAAATTTGTGTATAATTCTATACGTGAAGAAAAGAAAATTGATACTTAAATGAATGATAATTATTATTATATTTTTTAAAATTTTCATGTACATCTGTTCCTTTCTTTACAAAAAATTGCAGTTCTAATTAACTTAGACTGCTTTTTTTGAATTTTCTATTGATTTATTCTGTTCTACAGATTTTAATACATTATAATCTTCTAAGAAAACTGTATTATTCTTATCTTTTTTTATTTTAGTAATAGATATAACTGTTCCTGGTTTTAATTTTAATATTTCCCTTTTAGATTCTTTAGTAAGATATACTTCTTTTTCTTTTCCATCTCTCTTAACAAAAATAAGTTTTGGAATCTTTTGTCCATCATATTCTACCATTTGTCCTTTTATATACTTATAACAATTATCACTTGACTTATTCTTTTGATTTTCCTTTTTATTACTATTCTTATTAGCTTCTCTACTTTCTTCTTTTATTAGTTTTATATCTGGTACATATACTTTTCCTGATTTTCCATTTTTTTCATTTAATGACAATTCAAAATAATTTTTTGTTATATCTGTTCCTTTTTCTATCATTAAATTTAAATATTTTTCTATATATTCAATTCCTCTGCTTCTAGTCGAATAACACCAAATTCCTCTTTCTTCTATACCTGATAATCTAAAATATAATCTTCCTACTTTGCTACATTTTCCTTTTTGGCATAATTCACATTCTTCCTCTTTACATATTCCTTCTTGTTTTTGACCTTTATTTACAATTCTAACAGCTTTACCATTTTTACCTTGACATTTTATATCTTTGTTATATATTTCATATGTAATAAAGATATTGTTAATTGGCTTTATTTTTAATATTGAAGTATTTTGATTATATATACTATTAAATAATTCAATTGAAAATTCTGATGTGTAATTATCTAGATGAACATCAAAATAACTTAAATTGCGTGGCGAATTATTCTCTCTTCGATTTCCTGATCTAATATTTCCCAAAAACTCTTCTTTTTTGAATGGTAGCTTCATATTATTCATTCCTTTCTTTTAATGTCGCTATTTACTTATGATTTTTTATTACATGAAATAAAGTCTGAAATTTCATAAACTAACTCTTCCCTTAAATCTTTACAAAACTTGATTTGTCCATCTTTTCTATCAAGCACTTTTTTAGGTAACTTAAAGTTCATTTCATCTAGCTTTTCTTCTAATATTTCAACAACTTCTGAAGCAAATTGTTCTTCATTTCTTTGTTTTTTTCTTTTAGTAAAGTTAATCTTTAACATTCTCTCCTCCTTATTATTTCATTTTCATATTAATAAATTTGTATTCAAAATAATTAACTTTGCTCCTCCCTTCCTAAAAAACAAATTTAAAAATTTCTAAATGATAGCAATCAAAAAGAAATCTCACAATTCTTACATTTTTTCTTCTACAAAAAAGAAGATAATTATTTTTATTTGGCGAGAGGATGTTTTCGCCATAAAAATTATCTTCTTTAACTAAAATTTAAGCACACTAATTCAAGTAATATTTTTTGAATTGGTTGCTACCAAAATTACACTTGCAAACAACAAGTACTGCTGATATTATCAGCTATAACCTAGTTTTATACCTTTACAGTTTTTAACTAAGTAAATAACTATAAATTTATTACTTATAGTTACTATTTTGAATACAGATATATTATAATATAACTTCATCACAAAAAAAATATAATCAATAAAAGTTTTTTTTACTGATTATATCAATATTTATTTACTATTTTATTATCCAACTTATTTTTCTTTGGCTATCTCTGCTGATATTGCCTTTGCATAATTTATAAATTTTTTGATTTTCTCCTCATCGCCAATTTCTTCTATCATTGATTGAAATTCTAAAATATAAGAATTATTTTTGATTTTTTCACTAGTTATATCCGTTAATAGCATAAAATCTAATGACATATCTAAAGTATTTGCAATATTCAACATATTTTTTAAACTTGCTACTTTATTACCAGATTCTATTCCAGAAATATATCCCACAGATAAGTTCGTTTGTTCAGCTAATACTTGTTGCGAAATTCCTTTTATTTTTCTTTGTCTAGCTATTCGTTTACCTATCTCTTTTAAATCCATCTTTTTTACTCCTCTTTACTTAGTATTGCTATTAGTATATTATTAGGAATAGTTTTTTTACACACACTATTTTTATTTAAAATAATTATAGTAAATTTATAATGAATATGTTATACTAATATTATCTAAATACTATTCAAATCTTACATATTGTGTTATACTCATGTTGCTATTATTTATTTTAAAGGGAGGAAAATAATAATGTTATCTACAATTGTAATCGATCAATTGGAGAAATTGCCTTTGAATAATCTCGTTATTTTAAAAGATAACTTAGGTTCTACCGATATATTTTCATTATGTTTAAAAGCTAATAATGTAGATATAAAATCCCTATACTTTAAAATAGCATTTATCTCTATTGACAATGTACCAATTGGTATTCTAATGATTAAAAGCAATGATAAAATTTATAAATGCTTAATTGGATTTAATATGCCTAAAGAATTTGAATATCTTAGACATTTGATGAGTCTAGAATCATTTAACCTTTTTTTATTCTCAGATAAGACAGAAAAATCAATTATCAGAATTGAAAATTTAGATGGTAGTAAAAAATTTTCACATGCAATGTCAGCAGTTCAATCTAATATGCCTGATACTTCTATTAGAGATGTTGATTATGCAAAACAAGAAATATTAAATACTTTTAGTGATGATGAATTGTGGAATCTTTCTATTTTTGAATAAACAAAAAAATGCTGGAATATTATCTACTCCAGCATTCTTTAAATTTCCCTATAACATTTATCTAAAATATTATCTTTTTCATCTTCTGTTAAATCTCTATTCAACTGTTTTTGTCTTATACCTATTTGCATACTACATTCTTCTAATAATCTAGCTAACTTCTTTGATAAAATTTTTTCTATTTTTTTACCTCTCTTTTCTGCATAAGTTTCACTAACATAAATAGTTACTCCTATACCTAATAAAAAAAACAATAATTCATTCATTTACATTCTCCCCCTTTTAAAGTTAGAGCATGTAAGTAATCTAAAATGTCATAAAATTTTAATCATGCTCCTTTTGTTCTTATTATAAAACTTTAATAAGTATTTTTTCAATTTGAGAAAAAATTTATTAATTTACTTTTCCAATTATTTTGAGAGGATATAAACAAATTAAGCATTCTCTATTTGTTTTTACATCTGAAATGTCATATTTTTCTTTATTTTCTATTACTAAAATGATTTTATCTGAAAACGAAATTTCATCTAACATTTCAAAGATTCTTTTTTGTTCAATAGACTTAGCTACAATAACATCATAAGTAATATTTTTAATAGAAAATGTTATTATTACTGGAAATTTTGCTTTTTCATAGTTTTGTATGTTAGGTTTATACTTACAAACAAGTTCTAAAGCCACCATAAATTTCACATCCACCCCTCTTAATTTGTGGTATATCATATTTGTATTTTTGTCCTTAAAAATCAATTTATTAGTTAGAAGATAATTTATATCGTGTATAGTACAATCTGTTAATTCTATAAGTTGTTTTTCTGTTGCTGTTTTAAAGGTGAATAAAAATTTTAATACTTCATTTTGTTTTCTATTCAAATTCACCCCTCCTTACTATTTTTATTAAAGAACTATATATTTTTCTTTTTTCAGGTTGTATTTTTTTTATTCTTACAATTACTTTATCTTTAGGTGTAGGTGGCATTTCCATCCAATTAGGTAATGTTGCCATTGTATCTATTCCTTGTTCTAATTTTACAAAAATACCATTATCTGAATAACCTGTTACTTCACCTAAATATTCGCCACCTTCTACATAATTTTTCCTAGCTACTTTATATGGATCTTGTTTTGTTTCTTTATGTGATACTTTTAAGATTCCTTTATTACTATCTATTTCTTTTATGACTACTTTTAGCTTATCTCCAACTTGATATAAATTTGATAAATTAGAAACATAACCATATTCTAGTTCTTCTGTTTTTAGTCGAATATCTACCCCTAAGCATTCTATATCAATATATTTTGCAGATACTGATACAACTCTTGCAAATACTTTGTCATTTTTATTATACTTTTTTAACTGTACTCTTTTTATTACTTCCATAGCTCTTTTTCTAGATGCAACAGCTTTATTTGTTAGTTTATCTATTTCTACAATAATAAATCTTAGTTCTGAACCTATCATGCTTCTTAGTTGTCTTTTGTCTATTTTTCCTTCTTTTATTTCTTCTGCTGGAATTAAAATTTTTATATTCTTGAAATTTACAATTAAGCTATCAATATTTTTCTCAATTTTCCTCTCATTTTCTGTTAATGTTATTCTTTCTGTTTCGATTGCTACAGCTACTCCATTTAATATTTTGCCTTTTTGATTCGATGTATTTATATTTTGCCAAGCAATTTGCTTTTCTTCTAGCATTTTACTTTCTCCTTTCTCGTATAAATTCTTCAAATGTTGGTAATTTTTCTTTTTGTTCTATGATTGGTTTATCTATTGTTACTTTTGTTTTATATTTCTCTATTTCAATTTCTTCCATCTCTTCTGATATTTTATATTCTGAATAATCAAACTTTTTACACATAAATGGCTTTTGTCCTCTTAAAATGACTATTTGTATTTCATTATTCATTCTTATAATTTCATCTGCATTAAATAAATTTCTTTTTATTGTTGCTATTCCTTCATTTCCCATGTCTAGTATTCCATCAAACCCTGCTGTTTTCCTTATTGAATTATTTTCTACAGTTGATATTCCTAGTACTTTTGATATATACTCTGCTGTTTGAATATCATTACACCCCATTATTAATTTAATATCACAGTTTCCAACAATTCCTTGCCATAAATTATTAGGATATAGATTTTCTATTCCTGCTACATTTTGACACACAATTATTGCTGAAATACCGCCTTGATCTTATAGTAGCTAGCTTTTGCTGAAAGTTGGCTATTTGACCTATATTAGAAAATTCCTCAAGTATTATGCAAAGTTCTCTATTTAGTCTTCTTTGCGGATTTCTGTCTGCAATTCTAACTGTTTTTATAAAAAGAAATGAAAAAAACAAGCTATTTAGAAAATTCATTGTTGTATCCATATCACTTGTTACACAGAATATACAAACTTTTTCATTGTCTAATTTAGCAAAATCTATATCATTTCTTTGAGTAATTGCATTAATTTCATCTAATTGAAAAATTTGAAGTTTTGTTGCTAATCCTGTAATAACCGACTGTTTTATTGTATCTGTTGCTTGAGCATATATATTATATGCAATTTTAGTAATTCCTTTTGAATTTTGAAATACTCTGTCAACTTTTTTTATATCTCCTGAACTAATAATAGAATACAGATACTTCATATTTTTCTTACTTTCATCTTCGACTTCTAAAAAGATATGTAATAATAATGCTTTTAATAGATTCTCTTGTGTATTTTGCCAAAATTCATCTCCATTTTTTGTTCCTATACCTTGTGTTGCTGTCATAACTACTTGTGCAAAAACTTGAGCATCAATCTTTTCTTCAATAAATTTTATTAAATCTATTCCATCTGAATAAGATGGATTAACTAAATTAAGTAATTTTACTTTATAGCCTCTTTCTTCAAGAAATTTACAAGTTTTACAATATAATTCACCCTTTGGATCTGTACATACAAAATTTTTTCCTTCTGCAACTGCTTTTTTTAATTGTTTCATTCTTTCATCTTGTTCTGCAATTTTTAGAATATTAGGAACAATAAATTTTCTTGACTTTCCTGTTCCACTTGCTCCAAAAATAATAACATTTCTATTCAATTCTTTATAATTATCTGGTAATAAAATAATTTCATCTGTATCTAATGTTTTACCTAATATAATGCCATTTGTATTTTCCTCATTTCCTATTTGTAAAATATGTTTTAATTCTTCTGCTTTTGTAAAATTAGCTGTTCCATGAGTTCCATCTTTTTGTTTATAATTAACCCCTTCTTTTTCTGCTTTTTTATTTTTTAAAGTACTTTTTATATTATAAAATGCAAGAAATAAAATAACTATAATTATTATATAAATTAGAAATATAACGGGATTTCCTAATATAATTCCTGGTGCATTTAATAAATTTTCTATTTTTTTTAATTCATAATTACTTTTAAAACATTTCTCTAATTGTTGTATATATAACACTATTAATGGTGTTATCAATTCTAATATAATAAATATTAGAATACCTATTTTAGCTTTTCTATTACTCTTTAATTTCAATTTCTTCACTCTTTGTTCCTTTCAGTAAACTGCTTTTATTTAAACCAATGATTTTACTGTTGTTTGGAGCTAGTTCTTTTATAAATTTTACATTTTCATCTAATGTTATAATATCTAATTGTTTTGTGCTATTTGTGTTCTCTTGAAAAAACCATTTTAATTCATTTAACTTCTCAGTATCTATAAATAACATATTTATAATATAATGATTATCTTTTAATATATAATCTGCCATTCTCCAATCACTAATTAATATCTGTTTTTCTTCACCATATATTGATTTAACTAACTCATAAAAATCAATATCATCATATCGTTTTATTAATTCTCTACTTTCTTTTGAATTTATTATTATGTATGTATGTTTTTTTCCAAAAACTAGATGATTATATTCTTCTGTTATTTTTTCTAAACTATCTACAAAAATTATAATTTCATCATGTTCAATTACTTTGTTAATATCATATAAAAGTTGATGAATATACCTTGTTTCCTTTTTGTCAGATATATAGTATGCCAAATATTTTCTATTTTTTATTATCATTTCACCTTGATATTTTCTTGCCATATCTGTATAAATCTGTCTTTCTTTTATCTTCCAACTTGGATTGAATTCTATATCTGAATCTATTGTTATTGTTGCTAAATGTGATATTTGTTTTAGTCTTTCCATATAAGCTTCATTATTCTTATTTTTTATATAATCTTTTCCAGTTGTTCCAGTAACCTTTCTTCCTTCTTTATCAAGTTCAATATAATAAAATTTATATTTTTTTACATAACCTTCATCTATTAATCTTTTTATTCTTTTTCTATGATACCATTCTGAATGATAGATCAGCTTTGTGTCTTCAACAAGCATAATTTTATATTTTGCTAAATATTCAATTACTTCTTTATCTTCTTGTGATAACTTTTGTAACATTTTTTTCCTTTCCAACTAATACATAATAAAAACTCTCCTTACTTTTTTATGACATACTTTTTCAACAACACCCTAAACTTTATGAAATATATTTAGAAATTTTCTTATTTTCTATACTCTTTTGTAACTTTTTTATAACCAATGTAATATTTTTTCAATACTTGTTAGATTGGACAATTTCCAAATAATTTTTGCATATTATATATCCACTCTAATAAGTATCTTCCATCTAATACATAGACTTCTGTATAAGGTTTCGTTGAATCATTTTTTCCTAATGCTGCATAAAACATATTTGAAAAATTATCATCTTTTATTACTTGTGATATTACTAAGGCATCTATAATTGGTTTTACATATTTATTATCAATATCCATACTATTTTTCTGTCTTTCATGCACAATAATTATTACAAATGTTAATTTGTTTCCAAACATATTCTTATAGCTTTTTGTTACTTTTGCTACATTTAGCATAATATTTTTATATGCTAGATTACTAATATTTTTGTATTTTGGTAATACTTCAGGAATAATAATTCTCAATATACCTTGCTTTTCTTCTACTGTATAATGTTTATTTATATAATCAATATCTTTATTATCAGAATATTTATTTTCTAAATTAATTGTTTCAAATAGTTCATATCTTGTCTTCTCTAAGGTTCTTAAGTATTCTTCTTTTTTTTTATTATCTAACATATTTCTGTTAAGAAGAGTCTTTTCTGTTTCATCTTTTAATATTTTTAAATTATCTACAAATTTATTATTTTGCATCTTTTCCTCCTAATTTGAACAACAGCGGCATGATTAAAAAATTTTGACCTTTTAAGTTACTTTTCATGCCACGTTCGTTGTTCATGTGCCAAAATTGCAAGGCAATTTTGTGTACAGTATATTTCTATTCTGTTTCTTCATTATATTTTTCTAATATTTTCTCTAAAATTTCTAATCTAACATCTTCTTTAATTGGATACACGAAATTTCTAATACGATTTTGCTCTTTCACCTTTTGCCCTGGCATAATGATATATTTTCCATCTTTGCTATTAAATAGCTTTATTTCCTTAATTACAATTGAATCTGCTATACATATACTAGCATATCCTAAAAAATTCCCTTTATCAATTCTCTTAATTCTTACCTCTGTTATATCTAACATATCTTTTCCTCCTTATATTTTTAATCATCAATACCTGTCTTTGGTAATTCTTTATCTTTTGCTTCTTTTGGTGTGTAAACAATTGTATGAGCTTCATCCTTATCTTCCAATTTTGTTTTTTCATAAATAGCATTTACATATGTATTGTTTACAAATATTTTATTATTTGCTAAATTTCTATTTACTTTAACTGTTGCAGTAGGTTTTTCTTCTTCTTGGAATCCAGATTTAACTTTTCCAAATAAGAAACGATATTCTGTTACATATTCTCCTTCTGCTAAATCTAAATTAATAAAATCTAGTTCATAATTTTGTTCTGTTGAATATTCTTCACCTAAGTTTTTCCAATTAGTATTTTTATTTGTGATGTATTGTACTGTATAACTTAATTTTTCATTCCATGTTCCTGTCTTTACAGTTTGTAATCTTACTTGTCTTGGTAATTTATCTCCCCATACAAATTCAGAAACAGCTACATTTGAAAAGTTTCCAACATGACTAAATTCATAAGTAATATTTTCTCCTTGTTTTGCTTGTGTTGGTCCTTCTTTTTCAACATCTACGATTAGATCTACATTATCATTTTCTACCTTTAATTCTAATACTTGTCCATTTTTATCAAACTTGAATGGTATTAATTCTTCACTAATTACATAGTATGGAATTGTAGAGATTTCTTTCAAATAATATTGTTTTCCTGTTTCCAAATATTTATATTCAATTTTCCCTCCATTAGACGTTTTTACTGTTGCTATATATTTTTGGTTTTCATCTAATATTTCAAAGACAGTATCATCAATTGGTGTTCCTGCTTCTAAATCTAAGTATTGATTATATTCTTTGCTTACTTTGTTTATTTTTAAAATATTTTCATACACTTTTACTGGTACATCATCTTTATCTTCTGTTTTTGTTTCTAAATATGTTCCTGATACTTTTACATTATTTATAAATTTAGTTTTATCTACTAAATCTTCAATAACTTTTGTTGATACTTTCATTTTGCTAGTATTAGAAAATCCTATTTTTACCTTTCCAAAATGTAAACTGTATGAAGTTACATATTCATCACTTGCTAATTCTATTTTTGTAAAATCAATTACATTGTTTATTTTTGTACTTAAATCATCTTGTAATTTTACATTAGATTTTTTATTAGTATTGTATGTAATAGCATATTTTAAATCTTCGTTATAAATGCCTGTTTCAAGACTTATAATTCTAATTTCTTTTGGTAAATCATCTGTTAAAGTAAAATTATCTAATTTAACATTAGACAAATTTTTAATATTGTCAATTTCATAGGTAATAACTTCTTTTCCTTGTGCTTCTTCTTTATCTGCTGTTTTATCAACATTAACTTTGATGTCTACTGGTGTATTTTCTACTACTACCTTTTTGTCATCTCCATCATATACTAAATTAACATCAAATTTTATGTCTTTTCCTTTTAAATAATAATCTGGTGCTAGTTTTTCACTTATAATATATTCTCCTAAATCTAATCCTGAAAGTAAAAATTTTCCATATTCATCTGTTGTTATTTCCTTAGTAAACATTCCATCTTTAGATGTAATTGTAAATACAGCTCCTTTTAATCCTGTCCCTGCTGTTACACCTGTGATTTTATTATCTCCATTAGTTATTTTTTCTACTTCTATATCTGCTTTTGGTCTATATTGCATATTTGCTCTTGTTGTACTCATAATAAATGGATCAGTTGTTAATACATAATTTTGTAAATTAGAGTTTGGTGCTTTTCCAAATAGTATTGGATATGTTTCACATTGTCCTGTAATACTAAACTGAATATCAATATTTTGTGTAATATTAACTCTTGGAACTAATACTTTAAAATGATCTCCTTTATTAAAACTTCCTTTTTCATTATTATTTTCATCTGTTATTTTCGTTCCTTTTGGTGCTGATGCTCCATTTAAAATAACTTGTATGTCTCTCATATTAACTTGACTATCAACTACAAATGTTTGAGATATAAAATCATTGTTTCTATTATCTATTCCTGCTTCTGTCATTGCATTAATAGTTATTACTGGGTCTTTGTACGTTTGTGTTCCATTTTTTCCTATATCTGCTAGTTCACGAATTTTATTTGCCATTCTATTTCCTATTTCTGTCTTTCCAAAATACTTATTTGTATCTCTTCCATCTAATACACTATATACTGCTTGTTTAGTAACTGCAAAAGCTTGATAATCATTATCTAATCCCATTTCTGTTGCACTTTTATATGGAAAAGCATTTAATAATACTCTCCAAACAGCTTGATTATTGCTAATTTGAGTTATATCTCCAATTTCAACTCCATAACTATCTTCATCTCCTACTCCGATGTAAGTCTGAATTAAGACAATAAGCTGGATATTGTTTACCATTTTCATTATAAACTACATAATGTGTTATAATATCAACAGTTACTCCTTGAGGATTAGTATATCTTAAATCATTTCCACATTCTCCTAGTGATACTAAATCCTTTGTTTCTCCTATTTGTGCTGCAAATACATTATTCAATTGACCTATTATCATAAAGATTAATAATATTGTACTAATTATTTTTTGACTTTTTCTTGTTTTCATCTTTGCATTTCTCCTTCCACAATAAAAAGCATTGTCTCCTTAGACTAATGCTTATTTTAACTTATCATATTTAGTTTTTAAAACTTGTTATATCTATATAGTATCTTGTTTCTGTTGCAAATCCAGTCCTTTTATAATCTACTGCATAAACTAAAAATGTAACTGAATATACATTTAATACTTTTCCTTCTACTTGTGAATAATTATATGGTGACATATAGTTTTCACCTATTAGACTCTTGCATACTTCTACACTATACAACATTTTGCCATCTGTTCCCCATAGTTCTTTATTTCTTTTTGCAATTTCATTAATGTCTGCTATAAACTTATTTGTTGCTGTTTCATTATAGATATATTCTTCTGTTTTTTGTTCTTGTTTTGTATTTTCTTTACTATTATTTACTGGTATCTTTTGTCTTTCTTCATTTTGTTTTGCATTAACTGTACTTGTTGGTTCTGCTCCATTCTCATCATTCTTTGTAATTGTTGTTTTCTTGTGTTCGTTTTTACTGTCTATTTTTTTGCTTTCATATTTCAAATCATTTTTTGTAGTATCATCTATATTCTTGTTTTCTTTCAAAAAATCAACTATATTTGTTCGTTCTACTTCTGTTTCTTCTTTTATTTCTTTTATTGCAACTTGATTTTCTAATTCTGCTGTTACAACACATTCTTCTACTTTTACTACAATATTTAGATTTTTATCATTATTCTGTTCAATTTCTTCTAATCTAATTCCTGAAAATAATATCACAATAATACAAACACTTCCAATAATCATTCTTCTCATCATAAAAATCCCTCCTCAATATTTTTCCTGAGTATAGAATTTTTACCTATGTTTTTACAATCTGAGAAAAAAATTTCAAATTTAACATTTTACTCTTGAACTTGAATTCCTTGTATGCAAAGCCTTAATTCTGGCTTATTTGTAACACATGTAATAAGCGTAATTTTATTTTCTTCTGTATTTTCTGTTACAGACCAATCTGTATTATCTATTTCAAGAATAGAATCTACTTTATACCTCCTTTCTCCCATTTCACTTTTATATATAATTAAATCCCCTTTTTCTAGTTGATTAATATTTTCAAAATAGTGTTCAACTTCACTTCCCCTATTATGAGCAGCTAAAGCAATATTTCCATCCCAAACACTACTATTTGAAAAATGACCTATATTTAATGCAATTGTTTCTAAATCAATACCTTCAGAAATATTTGCTTTTAGATTAATTTTTGGTATTTCTAGTGTTCCAATTATATTATTTTCTGTCATATCTTCTTGTTGCATTTCTTCTTCTGTCAAATTATTTCTTATAAGATTATTTTGATTTTCTTTAGAATCTTTACTTGATTCCAACAATCTATTAGCAAAAAACAAACAAATTACTATAATAGTAGTAATAATTATGTATGTTACTATTTTACCTTTCATATTTACTATATTTCCTCTCTTACTTTCTTAACCTTTACCTATTTTAACTTTCTTTATTTTTAATTCATATAATCTTTCATATCTTTTAGCTATATCGTTAAATTTTTTTGGATGCTCTAATAACTCTTTTATCTCTGTTGGATAAAAATTACCAAAAATCAAATCATAAATTCCTAACTTTAGAGCTATTTTTATTTTGTCTTTTTCATCTTTTTCATCTGTAAATAGTAAGATTACTCTAATATTAAGTTTTCTTAATAAAAATAAATAATTTTCAAATTCTTCTCTTTCAATTTCTTGTGCTGCAATAATTGCTGTTTGATTCTTAAATTTTTCATTTTCTATAATAAAGTCTAAATATGAAATAGCCATACTACCTTTGATTTCTGTTTCTAATATTTCATCTATTTCATGTTTTCCTGTATAAATAATAACCATTTTTAAATAAATCCTCCTTCTTTACTTTTTGCTTCTGCTAAGAATTCTTCTGGATCAATTAACTCTCCATTTTTTCTTAATGTAAAATGGCAATGACAACCTGTTGTTGCACCATTTGTATTTTGTCCTGTCGAATCTTTATATGGATTATTAGATGGACCAGTTACATATTTTGCTCCTACTTTTCCAATTACTTCTCCTTTTTGAACCTTTTGACCTTTCCTTACTATAAAATTAGGATCTGAATGACAGTAACTAAACTTATAAACTTTATCTAAACTTTCTATTGTGATAGTATATCCGCCAGCACCTCCCCATCCTGTTGAGACTACTTCTCCTTCCATTATTGAAATAATTTCAGTTCCTTCTGGAGCTGGAATATCAATTCCAGAATGAGTTGTAGAAGCACCGAGCTGTTGGAGCATTTCTTTTTCCAAAATGACTACTAATATAAGTATGTCCTGGAACAGGCCACTCTGAATCTATTACTTTCTTGAATATGCCTTGTAGAAATTCTCCTACACTATCAAAAAAAATCTTTTTCTCATCTTCACTATATTCTGCAACTGTATAATATTTCAGCTCTTTTTTAAAATCTGCTTCATTATCTTCTTTCGTTCCTATATAAAAAATATCAGTTATATAACAGCTGAACCATATTATAAATATTACAATAATAGTTGGTATAATAAATGGTTTTAAAAATATAAAAGTTATTTTTAATACTTTCTTCTTAATTTGTTTTTTTGCTTGTTCTTTAATCATCTCTATTATCCATTTCCATTTTAGATATACTGTCTATTTCTTCCTTTTTCTTATAATCTTCTCTTGTATGATTTACATTATTTCTGTTTTCTCTTCTAGCATCATATCTATTGTTCTTGAAATTTCTACCCTCTGCTATATACATACCTGTATTAAAAAAAGTCCCTCCTGCTTTTGCTACCATTCCAAGTGGTGATACCTTATTGTTATTATTTAAAATATTGTTTTTATTTGTGTTATTCATTTTTGAGTTTTCTTTCGGTTCAGTCGAATTTGTATTACTTTGTTTTGGTTCAATTGGTTTTGTTTCTATTGGAGATGTCTGAACAGGTGTTGTTTGTACTGGTGTTGTAAAGCTTTGAATATTTTTTCCATCAATGATAGATGTTTTATTTATAAGGTTTGCTAATATTCCTGATGATGTACTTTCATTTGATTGTCCATTTTTGAATTGATACGCAAATGCTCTTACTGCATAAGACATTTCAGCTGCCATTCCTATACCTCTATTAGCCAATTCATCATTTTGTACTCCTGCAATCCTAGAGACTAGATTTTGTAAAGTATTTTGTAAGACTTCAGCTAGTGGTAAAATCATTAATGCCCATATTAAATTTACTGCCCATCCTTCAGATGCTGGTAAAAAATTTAGATATACTAAAAATAGAAAAGCATAAATAAACTGCATAAAAGCATTGATAAGGATTTGTCCAAACCAAATAGAGGCTCCTATTGTTCTTCTATTCATAATCCACATAGTCGCTACAATTGGAGTAAATATTGTAAAAATCAAAATCGTAAATTGTCTAATTATAAATTTAAGATTCAATTTTACAAATAAGTAGGCAAACATCGCTATTACTAAAGAAGTAAGAATGGCATTCCCTGTTCTTATATTAGTTAATAAAGAATTTCCTAATAATCCATTAAGACTTCCTCCATTAGCTTGTAATACTAAGATTTTTACTAAACTATTATTGAGATATAGCATTAATTTTACAAATAATGGAGCTAGTGCGATTATTGCTCCTCCAAAAAATAGTCTTAATATATTATCTTTTGCTTCACTTCTTTTCTCAATACTAAAGCCTCCTATTATTAGCTTGTATGATAAAATAATAACAGCAATTAAAATTGGCACACCTGCAATTATTATCATTACTTTGTACCATTTCATTATTTTGTTCCACTGTTCATTTGTAAATGGTGCTATTTCTAAATCTGTATTACCGAAAATCAATTCATCATATTGCTTGAATCCAACTCCAAATTCTTCAGTTGTTGTTAAGTTAAATATTCCTTCAGCAATACCACCTATCATTTTGGCAATTATCTTTTCAAACAAGCCTCCGTTCATCCTCATTAATTGTTTTTTCAATTTCTGATTCATCATCACTATCAAAAAAACTTGCTTTTACAGGTGTTATTTCAAAGCATAAAAAAACAAGTATTATTATAAATATACTTGTAATAATTTTCTTTAATTTCAATTAGCTCACCACCTGTTCATGTAGTTTTATAATGTCTTTTTCTCTTTCTAGCATCTCTATTTTTATTGCGGATACTGTTCCACCTTTATTTAAAATAGCCTCTCCTGGTTGACATTTTAAAAGAAATTCTCGTGTTCCTTCAGCTAGTTTAAAA
Organism: uncultured Clostridia bacterium; assembly: GCA_948663505.1. Lineage (GTDB taxonomy): Bacteria > Bacillota > Clostridia > TANB77 > CAG-508 > CAG-269. The sequence continues at coordinate 21,581 of CAPNAQ010000004.1, forward strand.
TGTGAGATAATTTTGTCTACACTCATTGGTGATTGTTTTAATAACAGCGTAGTATCACAGTTATTTAATATTGCTCTTCCTTGAGGTGATGAAATTAATTCATCTGGTGATTGAGTAGCAATAGTAAGCGATACTCCTCTTTTTCTTGCCTTACGTGCTAACACTTCCATAAAGTCAGCTGTTTCCTTATATTTAATTAGTGTCCATGCTTCATCAATATGGATAGCTTTTTTAGGAAATTTATTATTTATTTTCATATATTTTTCTATTATCCAAGTAGTTATTACCAAATTTGCATAAAACTTTGTTACTTCATCTGTTATCTCAGATAAATCAAAATCTATTAATTGATCGTTTATATTGATACTACTGTTACAATCAAATATACCTAGTGATTTTCCTTTTAGAAATCCTGTTAGTATTTCTGCTAATTCTTTACTATTTTCTTTTGTAGCTAAAATTCGTTGAAAATCACTTAAAGTTGGCATTTGTTTTTTTATTTTGTTTAATGTTATTTTTCCATTTAACTTTCCTGCTTCTTTTTCAAACAAACTTTGTTTGTCTTGTGTTATTCCTTTTTCTTTGTATGTTTCAATTACAGCTGTTTCAATTTCTACTAATTCTTTAGCATTTAACGTTCTATCCATATAATTTTTCATAATTCCTGCAAGTAACGCTCTAATTTCTGCAACTTTTCCTAAAATATCTACCTTTTCAGTTCCATTAGAATTTTCTTCTGTTTCTATATCAAATAAATTTATTCCAGATGGTACTCCTTGTTTTATTTTGATAATTCTCCCTGATAAGCTATTTGTTCTTTTCTTATATTCACCTTCATTGTCCAATATCGCTAATTGTCTATTGAGAGTTACAACACTTCTTGAACCTATAATATCCATCGCAACAGACTTTCCTGCTCCTGATTCTCCAAGAATTGCTAAATGAGGATTTGCAAGTTCTTTACTAAATGTATCTAAATATACTGGTAACCCTGTGAAATAATTTCTACCAATAAGAACACCTTCAGGGCTAGATTCTGCATTTGAATTTGAGATTGGAAACATAGTAGCTAATCCATTTGCTGTTATATTTCTTTCATAATCATGAATATTAGATATATTAAAAGGCATATTAGCTTTTAAACCTTCAAATTGTCTAAAATTTAAAGTTCTTACTTTTACAGATATTTTTGAAAATTCATTTTTTAATATATTAGATTTTATATTCAATTCTTCTAAGTTTTTAGCATTTACTCTTAAAAGAATCGTTATATAAAATAACTTATCATTACTTGTTTGAATTTTCTTTCTAATATCTTCATAATCAAAAATCATCTTTTCTAATGGGTGTAATAAATCTATATTTCCTCTTGCTTTATATGTTTGATATTCTGATTCTAATATTGTTACTTTTTTAGTTAATTGTCTAATTACTGTATCATCTGGAACTGATTCTACATGAATGCTAACATTTATATCTCCTATTTGACTAAAAATATTATCTAACCATCCTATCCATACTTTTGATGGATAAGTAGATATTACAAATGTCCTTGAATATCTTTCTTCTCCTAGTATGATTTGATCCCTTTTTTCGTGAACAAAGTCTGGAACTAAAAGTTCTATTAACTTTGGAACGTTAGAAAATATATCTTTTTCCTTTTCTTGTTTATTTTTTGTTTTATTAAATAATATCTTCTGTTCTTTTCTCTTTGTTTTGAACATAAAAGTCTAATCCTCCTTCCTTTACAATTTTTTCAATGTTTTCTGTTGCTTCTTTGTTAAATTCTCTATATAGTAGTTCTATTATTCCTGCATCACTTAATAATTTTGTATTAACTTTTATATTTAATAGTCCATATTTTAAGTTATTATAAAATTCTTTTAACCTACATTCTGCTTTTTCTCTCTCTTCAAAGGAACTTACTATTAAATAATTTTTTCTAACATATAAATCCTCTTGTTGCATAATATTTTCCAAATATTCTATAATAGATTCTCCATATTCTATCATATTAATATTTTTTTGTTTTTGTATATTATTCCTGATTTCTTTAATCTTCTCTCTAGTATCTACTTTTACAACTGTGCTAAAAAATTGCATTTTATAAGTCATTGTTTTGCTTATATTTACTAAAGTATTATCAATACTTTCCTGTTCCATTTCATTTAAAAGTCTATATTCTATGCTTCCCATTTCAATTATAATTGAATGTTGTCCTTGTACTGTAATAACACCATTTTTTATTACATCAATTCCCCATATTTCTTTTATATTTTTCTTCTGCTTCCTTAAATTTGTTTTTTCTTCTAGTTTAAAATTATAAAATCTATTGTTTTTTTTCACATATATAGTTGTTCCAATAATAACAACTACACTTATAAACATAAAAAATATTGTAATTACCATCTTTTTACCTTTCTAATATATAAATTCTTCTATTTGCCAAAAATTTGAATATGTAAATAAAATATTTATCTGCATTAGTTCCATCAATTTTTAGGAAAGCAAATATAACACATATCCCTACAATTGTTAAAAACAGAATTATTTTTACCAATATATTCATAAAAGGCAAAAAAAATAGACCTATTGAAGCTATTGTAAGAATTAAATATATTGCTTGTCTTAAAGATACATATCCACCAAATATCTTTTCTTCATGTTCAAAATTATATGGTACTTGATAAACCTGCATAATTTTTATCCTCCCATCATTTCACCTGTTCCATTTGTAGCAATAGAAAGAACAATTCCACTTACAATTAAGGCTAAACCTAATAACATAAATCCTCCTGCTACCCAGGCAAGTGATCCAATACTCTCTGTTCTTTTATTTGGATTTCCTGAATTTGCAATCATTTTCAATGCAATAATAACTATACTTACAAACATCAATATTGAGCCTACTGGCATTGCAAGTTTTACAACTGCACTTTTAATATTTTCTGTTGCGGTCTGTACTTCTGCTGTGCTTATGGAACTTGCTGCATATACTCTTACTTTCATAAGTGCTAAAAGAATTGGTGTTATAAATGCTATAACTTTCATCTTACTATTCTTTTTGAATAAAATTTGCTTATTGTTACTTTGAGATGTTTTTTTCATACCTTACCTCCATTATTAAAAAAAGCGATAATTAAAGGCATTATGAGTGTTAATACTTCAATAACTGAAGTTATTATAAAATTTTTTAATCCTAATTTTGTCGCTCTTTCAGATTTTATTTTGACTCCGAATTAACCAAGTTAATAAACTTATTATTATTAAAATTGCTAATATAACTATGATAAAAAAAAAGTTTTTTCCATCATATTACTTAGTACAAAATTCAAATTTACTGAATTATCATTCAGATTATATGGTTCTATCAATTCATTTTCCTCCTTTTCCTCTATTTTTCTAAATCTTTAATCACACTTACATAATAGTAGTCAAAAAAACTCTTTATCTCATTAGATGTCCCCTTATTCTCTTGTTCTATTTTTTTACAGTTATCATATATATTAATAAGTCTCTGTCTATTTAATTTTGATATTAATTTGCTTTTGTTACTAAACATTATTTCTTTTATGCAAAAAATTATTATCTTTAATTTCTCAATATTTTCTTCTGTAAATATTGAAATAATTTCTTTTGTATAATTCATTTCTAGTTCCTCAAGAATTATGCAAAGATTATTGTATTCTTCATTTGATGAAAATTCATCTTCTAAAATTTCATCAGTTTTATTTATAATATAATTAAATAATCTATCTATCCTATATCTTTTATTAGTATCTTTAGCATTTCTGCTTAAAGGGTATTGCTCATTTTGATTATAGGTGTATTGTTGTTTTTGCTTATAGGTATCATTCACAAGCATTCTACAACTAATATCTGTGATAAAAATTTTTCTTTGTACTATTTCCTTTTTATCATTTCTAATTAATTCTACTTTTATAAAATTTAATTCCTCTAGATGTGAAATCCATCTAGATACTGTTCCTGGTATTACTCCATATAAATTAGCAAAATATCTATTAGTTGCAAAACAATATCCATCTTTAGTTAATAATGAAGTTATTTCTCCATATAATAATCGTTCTGCAAATTTAAGCTTTGAACAGTATCTAACACTTGAAGGTATTATTGCATAATATCCTGGCAAGTTTACTTCATTCACATTATCTCCCTCCTATTTAATAAATTTACCAATATCTTGATTCCATGTGTTTATAACATTTTGTTTTTCGGAGCTTGGAACTAAAACCACACGCAATGCTGATATAGGTTTTGTTTTAGAATACATTGTTTCAGTACCATTTGAAACTGCTGGTTGCCATCCAACTTCACTAACATAAATTTGATATATAATAGAATAATCTGTATAATCTTTTAATGTTAAAGTTAGTCCACAAATTCCATAATGGAAACTACTTGCAATATCTTGAGGAATTGGATTATTTCCATTTATATCAGTAGCTTGAAGGCAATTAACTCCTGAACCACCTAATTGAAAATATTTTTTATCTTCTATTGTTACTAAATCATTTGAAGTCATTGATTTATATAATCCATTATCAGGGTTATATCCATAATTATATAAAAGACCTGAACTTCTACATCTTCCATAAGAGCCTACTCCCCAATGTGTGTAAACATAAGCTTTAGCTTGTACAAAATCAGATTCAATATTTCCACTAACATTAAATGCTAATGCTTCTGTTTTATATTTAGAATCTATCTTTATTGCATCTGCTCCTGCTATATCATAATTTCCATGTCCAAATGTCCAGCCTACTTCTGAATTGTGTGAAGCATAAATCAAGTTGATATATTTTGCTCCTGTTACTGAAATTTCAGTTGTTGTTTCATTTCCTGCTAAATCTGATATAGTTAGATTGTAACTTACATTGCTTACAAATTCTTTATTTAATTCTTTTGAGTCTGATGATATATCCCATCCTTCTGGTTTTTGTATTTTTTCATTAGCTGTTACAATTGCATTTACTTTTCCTTGTTCAATTATACTTTGACTATAACTTACAGTTGGTTTCGTATTATCTATATTGATTTGTGTATTTACTGTTGCAATATCGTTGATATTTGTTGCTGTATCTGTAACAAATCCTTCTTCAAACTCTACTGTTAGAACTCCATCTCCTTTGATGTTTGTTAATTTTAAATTGTATATTTTTTCTTTGTTATTACTTGTTGTTTCAGTCCATTTTTTTGTTAAGTCTGCATTGTTTGAACCTACTTTAATATTTACTTTTGTTAAATCTACATCTTTTATTTGAATATTGTCTGATACTTTTATTGTTAAGTTTATTTCTTTTTGTGAATTAGCATATAGTGGATATTTTGTATTACTATTTTTTATTTCTGTACATTCTACTGTTGGTTTTATTTTATCAATATCACTAATATTAATGTCTACAATATTTGAATTTCCTGCTAAATCAAAAACTTCAACATTTTCAGAAGCATTATTTTCAAATATTTTTGTTAATGTCTTTCCATCTTCTGACATCTCCCATCCTTCTATTTCTTGTATTTTTTCATTAGCTGTCAAAACTGTGTTTATTTTTCCTTGTGATATTGTATCTTTACTACAACTTACAGTTGGTTTTGTGTTATCTATATTTATTTTTGTATTTATAGTTGCAATATTATTGATATTTGTTGCTGTATCTGTAACAAATCCTTCTTCAAACTCTACTGTTAAGATTCCATCTCCTTTTATGTTTGTTAATTTTAAATTATATACTTTTTCTTTGTTATTACTTGTTTTTTCAGTCCATTTTTTTGTTAAGTCTGCATTATTTGAACCTACTTTAATATTTACTTTTGTTAAATCTACATCTTTTATTTGAATATTGTCTGATACTTTTATTGTCAAGTTTATTTCTTTTTCTGAATTAGCATATAATGGGTATTTTGTATTACTATTTTTTATTTCTGTACATTCTACTGTTGGCTTTATCTTATCTATATTATTGATGTTAATTTTTGCTGTACTTGAGTTTCCTGCTAAATCATAAATTTTAACATCTTCAGATATATTATCTTCAAATGTCTTCGTTAATGTCATCTTATCTTCAGATAAATCCCACCCTTCTGGCTTTTGTACTTTTTCATTTGCTTTAATAGTTACAGTAACATCTCCATTTGTACTTTTAGTATTAGAATAAGAAACATCAAGCTTTGGAGGTGTTCTGTCTAAACTTACTTCAATTATTAAAGCTTCTGGATTCTTTATTAAGTATTTTGCAAATACACTTTTTCCAACTACTATAATTAATATAAAAAATAAAACTACTGCTAAAATTTTAAAATTAATACTTTTCAATTATTTAGCCTCCTTCCGTTCCTATCATAGTCATTAAAAATCTATAATTCTCAATATTTTCTCCATTTAGTGTATCTGATGCATCATCTTTTGTTTCATAGTCCCAAAACCAATCAATTTTTAATGTTTTTTCTGAATTCTTTAATATTTCACCATTTATACTTTCAGACAGCTCTTTAGCGGAATTATAAATTTTATCATTAACAATAAATTTTAAATTTTTTGGTTTATTTGTTTCTTCTTTAACTTGCATTTGGTAGTACATATCTTTGTTTCCATTTTTTGTACTTACTACTATATAAAAACTTCCTGATGAACCTGGATATATAAATTCTTTTCCACTTACTTTATTAGTTAATTTAACACTTGCAAAGTTTTCATTTTCATAATTAATATCAAATACATATTTCATTCCTTTTAATTCCATATCAAAGCTCACACATTCTTCAATTACTTGATTAGAATTTGGAGTATTTTTATTATTATTAAAAAATAATATTGAGCCTAATATAATAAGAAAAGCAAATAAAAAAAGCCATAATAACAATAGCTTTCTAATTTTTATATTTATATAATAAATCTCATCGCTTTCATTAATAAATTTTATTATGTGCCTTCCATTCTTTTTATATTTTTTTCCACTTTCTAATTCTTCTTTTATTTCTTCTATATCATTCTTATCTTTTTCAATTATAAATGCTTTTCCTTTAAAATCTAATTCTATATTTCCATAGTACTTATTTTCTTTTCCTTCTGAATTTGGTATCTTATCATTTATATATATACCAAAATAATTATCTCTTTTATTTTTCATTTTCTTCTCCTAACCCTGATTAGCACTTGCTTTTATAAAAATGTTTTCTCTTATATCTGTTGTCGAATTTGTTTTTTCTCTATCATATTTTACATTTAATCTGTATGAATGTGTAACATTACTACTTTGCTTCATTTCTATTAAGGCTGTTTTTTGTTTCTTTAATGATACAATCTTATTATCTTTATATAGCGTTAAAACTATTGATGAATCAACTTTTGGCGTAATCTCAATAGTGTATTTCAAATCAGTTTCACTTCTTTTGTTATTTGTATCAAAGTTTTTTATGGTAAAATAGTAATCTACTTCACTATTTTCATCGTTTAAATATTTCTTTTCTGAATTTTCCATTACAAATATTGGCTCTGCTACTTCTGTATCTGAACTTCCTGAAATTTTTGAAAAAAAGCTTGAAAATGAGTTTTTATATGATAGAAGAAAAATTAATAAAATTAAAAGTGCTAATATAATTATTAAAATTTTAATTGTG
>CAPNAQ010000005.1 GCA_948663505.1 uncultured Clostridia bacterium
TATCTAAATTTTTAAAATTATTTATAATATTATTAAACATATGTATCACCTATATATAATAATATCATTAGAAGATACTAAAAACAATGGAAATATGAACCAAAAAAAACTATTTAAGGACTATACCCCAAATAGAATTTTTTAATAAAAACTATGCATAATTTTTACTTTTTAATTTTGATTAAGCAGTAGCTGAATTTAGTTTTTTAGATAAACTAGATTTTTTTCTAGCTGCAGTATTTTTAACAATAACACCTTTTGTACAAGCTTGATCTATTTTTTTTGTAGCTTCTGAGAATAATGTTTTTGCTACTTCCATATTTCCAGCTTCTATAGCTTGTTCAAATTTTTTTATTGATGTTTTATATGCTGATTTTATCATATTATTTCTTAAAGTTTTCTTTTCAATTACTTTAACTCTCTTTTTTGCTGATTTTATATTTGGCATGTTTGCACCTCCTCTTAGTCTTTTTTCGCTATAACATAGATTATTTTAACATATATTCCAATAATTTGCAATAGATTTATATAATTATTTTTTTTGTTCCTTTGGAATGACTATATTTTTAGGCTTTTCATCATTACATTTTGGCTTACCAGATTTTATATGATCATAAACAGGAGATATATTTAAGTCTGAACCATCACCATTTACAATCTCTATATTTTTTTTATCTTCATTCATATATAATTTTTCCTTTCTTAGATATAAAACATAAATAACTAAAGTTATTCCTTTAATTACTACTATATTAATGTTAACACAAAATAAAAAAATAATCAATAAATAAAATTAAAACTTAAATGATACGAAGATTGATTTTTTTTTAATTATAGTATATAATTTTTAAAAAATATATATCTTTTTTCAATAATCAAAACTTAAAAATGAAGAATATAGATATTAAAGAAAAGTACATAAAAAATGAGGAGATATTAATTTTAAATGGAAATAGAAAAGACAAAAGCAATAATAGAAGCTATATTATTTGCAGCAGGAAGACAAGTAAATATAAAAGAATTAGTAATAGCATTAGAAATTTCGAAGGATGATTTAGAAAACATAATAGGACTAATGCAAGATGAATATAAAAAAGAAGATAGAGGAATTGATATAATAAAAGTAGAAGAAAGCTATCAATTATGTACAAAAAAGGAAATCTACGAATATATTTATCCAGTATTAGATAAAAGATCAAAACCAAACTTATCAAATGCTGCAATAGAAACATTATCAATAATAGCATATAATCCAAAAATAACAAGAGCAGAAATTGAAGCAATAAGAGGAGTAAGTGCAGATGCATGTATATATAAATTATTAGAATATGAGCTAATACAAGAAGCAGGAAAATCAGATTTACCAGGAAAACCAATGACATATGTAACAACAAATGAATTTTTAAAACGATTTGGATATACATCTTTAAATGATTTACCAGAATTACCAAGATACAAATTAGATGAAAATCAACAAATAGTAATAGATGAGTTAATCGAAAATGATAAAGAAGATATAAATAATGAGGCTCCATCACCCGAAAGGGAAAATAAAAAAGAAAATATAGACAATAAAATTAATTAAGACATAATAATAATTTAGGAAAAACTTTTACAGTAAAAAAAGAAAAGGGGATTTTAAATGAAGTTATCAAAAACAGGTATGGGTACAATAAAATTAAATAATATAGATGAAATGTACCCAGCACAAAGTATATTATTACAAACAGGACAGTTAGTTCAATATGGTGCAGGGTTATTTGGGTATAACACAATACCATTATTAGTAAAAAGAAATATAGAAAAAATTATAATACAAACATTAAATAAATATGATTGTATAGAATGTTTACTCCCAACATTACAACCTGATACAATATGGAAAAATTCAGGAAGATATGAACACTATGTAAATGATGGAACAATGCTTATAACAGAATCAAATAAAGGAACATTTTGCTTAGCACCAACAGGTGAAGAAGCAATGCTTGAATTTGCAAGAGAAAAATTAAAATCATATAAAAATTTGCCAGCTACATTTTACCAAATAAGTGAGAAATTTAGAAATGAAATAAGAACAAGAGGATATTTGCTAAGAGGGAAAGCATTTACAATGTTAGATGCATATAGTTTTGATACTGATGAGAAGTCTATGGCTAAATCTTATGAAAATGTTAGAAAAGCATTTTTAGAAATATTTGAAAAAATAGGATTATCAGTAATTCCAGTAGTTGCAGATAATGGAGCAATGGGTGGAAAAAAATCTGAAGAATTTATGATGATTTCTGAACAAGGAGAAGATAAAATACTTTATGATGAAGTAACAGGAATTGGATTAAATACAGAAATTTTAGAAAGAGAAGATTATGAAGAATATTTAAAAAATGAATATGGAATAGATGACATATCTAATTTAAAAGAAATCAGAACAATGGAATTAGGACATATATTTCAATTAGGAACAAGATATTCTGAAATGATGAATGGAAAATTTATAAATCAAGAAGGAAAAGAAGAATTATATTATATGGGATGTTATGGAATTGGAGTAAGTAGAACACTAGCAGCAGTATATGAAAATTGTTTAATTAATGATGAAAAGTGGGGACCATGTGGATTTGTTTTACCAAAATCAGTGGCGCCATATAATATTCAAATTGTTCCAAAAATGGAAAATGCAGAGAAAGTTAAATTAGCCAATAAATTATATAGTATTTTGAAAGAAAAACATATTAATGCAATTTTAGATGATAGAGAAACTGTAACAATGGGAGCTAAAATAAAAGATTGCAAGATTCTTGGAACACCATATTTAGCTGTTATAGGAGATAAACAAGATGGAGAAAATATTGAATTTGAAAATATGTTAACAGGAACAAAGCAAATTGTTTCTATTGATCAATTAGTAAATCTAGTTAAATAGGTTACAAAAATTTTATTTTGGTTTTTATATTTTATAAATATAGACTATTTATTAAATCTAAATAAGCTCTAATGGAGGTTAATATGGGTAAAAAAATAGAAAATGGTTTAATTGTAGTAAAAGAAGACTTATTTACCAAAATTAGAAGAAATTTATTTGCTATTTTTTTTAAAGAAGAAGCGGAGATATATGAAAAGATAAGAAAATTAGAACAACCAAGAAATAGAATAAATGGAAAAATAATAATACCAAAAGAAATAAAGTGATATAACTTAATGTTTATTGAATTTAAAAGAGGGAAATGTATACCCCTCTTTTTATATTTGAAAATCATGGTCTGTTCTGTATGGATATTCGGAAATAGCAACAAATTTGATTGAGTAAATATCACAATAAAGTCTATTGCCACTTTCTATAGATCTAAGTATAATGTAACTAACGCCTACATCTTCAAGAATACCAATTCTGTCAACTAATGAATCTGTTCCTATTAAAAATTCTACTCTCATTAGTTTCCCTATATTTTGTCTTAAAAATGCAGGTGTATATATGTTATTTGTTAAAATTTCAGGGGAATTGGCATTTGGTGTTACTAATCTATTTTCATTTGTGCTTTTTAAATCATCTTCCATAAAAATTACTTCCTTTCACTCACTTCGTTCGTTCATCGTCATCCAAAAAATTCTTCGAATTTTTCGTCTGCCAAATCTTGTGTTCGAAGCATTGTCATCAAAAAAATTACGTAGTGGAATAAGCAGGTGTTGGTCTATAAAAACAATGATTATATATTCTTGTATGAAATGAACCAGAACCATTTACAGGAAATGTTTGACTACATGTGGGTTTAAATGGGTTTAAATACCATAAACATTCACCTGCTTCTTGTAATCTATTACCTGCTAAAGCCCAATCTGCTATGTTATAATGTTCATTTGTTGGATTCATATTATATATATTTTGTGGATTATATTGATTTCTAATGGTTTCTCTAGCACAATCAAATTGTCCTTCTTGAAAAAGGATATTTCTTATATTTCCACCCTGTGATATTCTTGAATATTCTCCGACTGGGACATTTACTCTATTCATTATTACAGAGGCTACTGCTTTCATTCCATTATCGCCTTCTCCGACCTGCTTCACATTGTATCATTCTTGCTAAAAGTTCTCTTTCTGAAAAAGCCACTTTAATCACCTCTTTTATTTTATGAACTATTGTGTAATAATGTTCTTATAATTGACAAATAGAATTAGTTTGATATAATAAAAGAAATATTATTATGGAGATGATTTAAATGATAGTAGCAATTGATGGACCAGCAGGTAGTGGTAAAGGTACAGTTACAAAAAGAATTGCAAAAGAGTTAGGATTTATAAATTTAGATACAGGAGCAACTTATAGATGTGTAGCTTTACAAGCTTTGAGAAGTAAACTTTCAATAAAAGATGAGGAAGAAATTATAAAATTAGCAAATAATATTGAAATAACAATAGATAGTAATGGAAATGAAGATATAATTTTTTTGAATGGTGAAGATGTTAGTAAAGATATTAGAACAAAAGAAGTTACAAATATTGTGTCTCAAGTTTCTTCAATAATACCAGTAAGAGAAATAATGGTAGATGTACAGAGAAATTTAGCTAAAGGTAGAAATGTAATTGTTGAGGGAAGAGACATTACAACAGTTGTATTTCCAAATGCAGACTTAAAAATTTATTTAGACGCAAGTGAAGAAATTAGAGCAAAAAGAAGATATAGTGAGAATTTAGAGAAGGGAATAAATACAACATATGAAGAAGTATTAGAAAATGTTAAAATGAGAGATTATAATGATATGCATAAAAAGTTTGGTGCTTTAAAAAAGGCTAAAGACGCAATTGTTATTGATTCAACTAATTTAAAGATAGATGAGGTTGTAGATAAAATTAAAGATGAAATAAAAAAGAAAATATAAAATTTAAGAAATAATCGTAAGTTAATGAGATAAAAGTCACTTTTTTTACATAGGCTACATAAAATATAGCAAAACAGAGTGAAGGAGGTTGAAAAATGTCGACTTACATAATTAAAGGTGGAGAAAAATTAGAAGGAACAGTAAAAATATCTGGTTCAAAGAATTCTGCATTACCAATTATTGCAGCAACAATTTTAAATGCTGGAAAAACAACTTTATATAATGTACCAAATATACAAGATACTCAAATGATGTTTAAAATTTTAAAATTATTGGGAGCAACAGTAGAAAAAAAGAATAATAAAATTGTTATAGATACTTCAAAAATAGATAAACTAGAAATACCAAAAGATTTAATGAATAAAATGAGGTCATCTGTAATTCTTGCAGGAGCATTAATTGGAAAGTATAAAAAGGCAACATTTTCTTATCCAGGGGATTGTGATACTTGGTAGATACATCAGACAAGTTTAAGATAAATGAATGGATTAAGGAATTTCAAAATTACTAGAAGGTTTAGCAACCTTCTATTTTTATGCAAAAAATTAAATTTAAGAAAGAGAGAGTGATATTTATGAAAAGAGAAGAAATTATAGAATCAATTAATAAAATTAAAAAAATAAGTAATGAATTAGTGGAAATAAAAACTATTGACAAAAAATAAACCACCATCGAAATCTTTGATTTTGCTCTGGTGGTTATATGCATAGCTCAACTAAAAGCAAGCATTTATAAAAAAGATCATATTTATTTATGATGAGAATATTTTTTAGAGAGGTGGTGTACTTGAATGAAGAAATAAACAAATCAAAAATACATAAAAACAAAAAGGATAAATTACCATTTGCAGTGTTTATAAGTCCTATGAATAAAGAGAAAGGAAGTAGTCAAGATTATAAAGAAATATTTACTGATATAATTTCAGATAGAATAAAAGAAAAATACAAATAAAAGACAAAACAAAATTTCGCAAAAGTATTGAAATATTTTTGGGCTTATGATATAACTAATATATTAAATAAAGTAGTATAAAGTTAAAAGAATTCCAACTGTTCGGCATTTCTGAACAGTAAAAAAAGGAGAAAATCAATGAAAAATAGAAATGAAAAAAATGAAGATAAGAATTTGCAGATTACATCTCATGACTTTTTAATTATAGAAATGCTAATGATGATGTAAAGGTTGAAGTATTATTAATTAATAAAGATATATGGTTAACTCAAAATTTAATTGCTTAATTATTTGGGGTTGCAAGAAGTACAATAACTGATCATATTAATAATATATTAAAAAGTGGAGAATTAGCATATAAAGAATATGATAAATATAAATTAAAACAAGATAAATTATATGTATCTGACTATGATATGTTTGTAGAACAAATAAAACTTATTGAAGATAAAAAATGAACTTGCAATTAATTCTTGCAAGTTTAAATATGTACTAATAAGAAATCCTTATCAGTTGGTGACAATTTGTCACCAACTGATAAATATTCTATTAATGTTACTTTACTAGAAATTTACTATTTTTGTACATTAAAGTATCTCCATTTTTGGCATCTTTGGGAATGTCGTCTATGGGGATATTTTCTGGCTTGTTAGTAGTTAGATTCTTGCAAACAGCAAAATCCACACCAATATCAGAAATCTTATAATATTCTGGTAAAACACTTATTTTTGAAGAAAGAGTAGTATAACTGCATTCACTTAAAAGTCTATCAATATCATTTGCATTTGCTGAAATTCCTGTAGTATCTACACGAAAATTTTTTGAAGAAACTTTTTTTATAGCTTCTCCAACTTCTGGACTTGCCTCTTTTAAGTAGGATTTAGGAATATTATATATAGTTTTAGAAGAATAATCAAAGCAAACAGCATAATTATCCTCAAATTTTGCAAAATGCAGATTTGTATTATCAGGTAAATTTTCTAGTATTTTATCATTTGATTGTAATTCTAAATAGTCTTGTAATTCATGAATAAAGTTATCAACTAAACTACCTTTAATATTATCATGAAATTTATTATCTAATAAATTTAAACTATTTAATGAAAAGTTTAAAAAATCGTTCAAAGTCTTTCCTCCTTATGGTATAATTTTTGTAATGTTTGAAAAATAATTGAGTTTTTGCCTAGCCAAAAGCACAATTCTTTTCCAAACTAATTTATATGTTAGAAAAGATGTGATAATAGTGAAAAAATTTAAAAGTGTCATAATGGTTATAGTAATAACAATGAGTATAGGTAATATAAGTTTAGCACATGGTGGTAATATTACAGGTTGGAAAGATAAAAATTCAAAAAATATAACTGAATATGAAGGAAAGCACTATGGTTATCATAAAGAAAATGGTGAAGTACATTATCATAAAGTAAAGTGGGATGAAGAAAATCAAAAATGGCAAATTATTGCACCAGCTATATATTATGATGAAAATTTTAATAAAATAGAAAAAGATTATACTAAAGATACAAATAAGATTAAGGTAGAGTTGCTATCTACAGTTGATGGAGATACAGCAAAATTTAAAATGAAGGAAGAACAAGTTACAGTAAGATTTTTAGGAATCAACACAAAAGAAACAGTAGATCCAAAAAGAGGAGAAGAAGCTTGGGGAAAAGAAGCAAGTGATTTTACAAAAGAAAAACTTCAAAATGCTACTAAAATTGAATTAGAATTTGACAGTTATGCAGAAGAAAAAGATAAATACAATAGATATTTAGCTTGGATATGGGTAGATGATGAATTATTACAAAATTTGTTAGTTGAATGTGGATTAGCCGAAAACTATATGTTACAGAATAATTATAAATATGCTGGAATGTTACAAGAAAGTGAAGAAATTGCAAAAAATAATAAACTTGGAATTTGGAGCGAAGAAAAAAGTGAAATAAATAATAATAAAAATGAGAATAAATTGATAGAAAGTAATCAAACAAATACAGAAAATAATAACTTAATATATGTAATTATAGGAATATCAATAGTATTAATCGTAAGCATCTTTAATATAGCACAGAATAAGAAAAAAAGAAAGTAGTTTCGATGAAATTTTATAAAAAGAATTGCATAAATCAGCTATTTTATGCTAAAATAAACAAGGAGGAGAAAAAATTGAACCAAGATTTATTAGATATTGAAATTATAAAAGAATATATAGCAAAAAGAAAAATAGATTGGACAAAGCATTGTTTAAATCGACTAAACCAAAGAAATATACAAATATCTGATGTGAAAACAGCAGTAAATAATGGAAAGATAATAGAGTATTATTATAATGATTACCCATATTCAAGTTGCTTAATATTAGGATATAATATAAATAAAAAAATATTACATATAGTATGTGGCATGAGTGAAGATATAGTTCATATGATAACTGCATATTATCCCAATACAGAGAAATGGGAAGAAGATATGAAAACAAGGAGGGAAAAATAATGAATTGTTTTATGTGCAAAGGAAATTTAGAAGAAAAGAAAGTAAATTATGTAGTTGATTTAGAAGATACAATCATTATTATTAAAGGTGTTCCTGCAAAAGTGTGTACTCAATGTGGAGAGCAATATTTTGATGATGAAACCGCAGAGAATATTGAGAAAATTGTAAATCAATTAAAACAATTAGCAACAGAAGTTACTATTGTGAATTATAAAGAAAAAGTTGCATAATATTTAGATAGTTAATATTAACCATTACAACGATTAATAAGAAATCCTTATTAGTTCAATAAAAGATAAAAGTTCTAAAATTTTGAGAAGAGCCTTGAAATTTTGGAACTTTTTATATATAATAGCAACAATAAAATATAACACAAATAAAACGTTATTGATACATTATCGAAGTGGGGGTTTGCTATGAAAAAGTCAAATGAAGAAAAAAGAGTAGTAATATATTGTAGAGAAAGCAGGGATGATTATGGAGAGAACTACGAAAGAATAGAGACACAAAGAGATTTACTAGTAAAATATTGTAAAAGCCATGGATATACCAACATTATAGACATTATAATGGATGACGACAAAAGTGGAACAGACTTTAGTAGATTTGATGATATAAAAGTAAGAGCAAAGGATAGGGAAATAGATGTAATAGTGTTCAAAAACTCTGCAAGACTTGGAAGAAATCAAAGAGAGGCATTAGAATTTGTAGAATACTTAGAAGAGCAAGGTGTAGAAATAATATTTGAAGATGAGCAATATAATGAGGAAATGTTTGGTCTATATGCATGGTTTAACGAGAGAAGAGCAAGAGATGACAGTAAAAATATAAGAAGAAATTTACGTCACAAAATAGAAGAAGGGGACTTACTTGTTAAAGCGATATATGGATATAATAAAGATGGTAAGCAATTAGTTGTAAATGGAGAAACTGCACCAGTAGTACAAGAAATATTTGAACTATATTCCAAAGATTGGGGTTATCAAAAGATAGCAACACACTTAAATAAAAAAGGAATAGAAACACCATCACAATCAAGAGGATTTGCAAATGCAAAACAAACAGCAAATTGGAAAGCACAACATATTGTTAGAATTTTAGATGATAGAAGATACATTGGTGATTATATTGGAGGACAAACAGAGAAAGTAAGTTTTAAATCAAAGAAAACTAGACTAAAAAAACAGGAAGAATGGACTATCATAGAGAATCATCACGAGCCAATTATTGATAAAGAGTTATTTGAAAAAGTACAGAAAATCAGAAAGAAAAGAAAAAGAGAAAGTGATAAATATAATAATGGCTTTAAATTTGTAGATGTAGAAAACAACCTGTATTCAGGACTTTTATATTGTGGAAGATGTGGAACACCTATGTATAAAAGAAAAGGAACAACAGGAACTAGAACAAGACCAGATAGTTATTTGTGTAAAAAATATAGTAATGAAGGTGCAATAAAAGATATAAGACCAGATTATGGGTGCAAACCACACAGGATAAGAATTGAATATTTAAATCAGATAGTAACTGCCTATATAGGCAATTTAGTAAGTAATCCAGAATTCAAGAGTTTTGTAATGGACAATTTAAAAGCAATTAGTACCAATAAAGTAACACTAGAGAAAGACTTAAATAAATCAAAACAAGTTTTAGAAAGATTGGAAAAACAATTTAAACAGGTATATGAAGATAAGCTAAATGACTTAATTCCAGAGTTTATATACAAAGATAAAAAACAAGAATTAGAAAAGAAAATAAAAAACGAAAAAGAGAAATTAGAAGAGATACAAGTAAAATTTAATACCTTAAATAAATTAGAAGATAAAGAAGATTTAATATTTAAAGCAATCGATAACATTAAGAAAAATGGACTTACCAAAGAAGAATTATCAAGACTATTTGATAAAATCGTAGTATTTGACAAACAAGAGATTACAGAAGATATCAAACAAGAATACAACTTAACAAAAGAAATGTACCAAGAACTCTACAAAAATGGAGGTTTAGCATTCCACTTAAAATTCATGTACCCACAAACTATCACAAACAGGAGGATGTGATATCGGAGCAAGACCTATAGATCTACATTTAAAAGCATTTGAAAAATTAGGAATAACAATAAATCAAAATCATGGAGACATAACATGTGAAGCAGAGAGGATAAAAGGAGAAAAAATAGACCTAGACTTTCCAAGTGTTGGAGCAACAGAAAATGCAATATTAGCAAGTGTACTAGCAGAAGGTACAACAATAATAACAAATGCAGCAAGAGAGCCAGAAATAACAGATTTACAAAACTTTTTAAATAAAATGGGAGCAAAAATTGATGGAGCAGGAACAGATAAGATACAAATTCAAGGAGTAGGAAAATTAAAAGATATTGGATATAATATAATGCCAGATAGAATAGAAACAGGCACATTTTTATGTTTAGCTGTAGCAACAAAAGGAAATTTAATATTAGAAAATACTAATGCCACACATGTTACACCAATAATAAATAAATTAGAAGAAGCAGGATGCAAAATAAAAGCAGAAAAAACAACAATAGAAATAATTGCACCAAAAAGGATAAAAGCTATAGACATAAAAACAATGCCATATCCAGGATTTCCAACTGATATGCAATCAGTATTTACATCTATGTTAACAACTGCCAAAGGCACATCGATAGTAATAGAAAATATATTTGAAAATAGATATAAATATACACAAGAGTTGAACAAGATGGGAGCAAAAATTACTGTAGAAGGAAAAAGTGCAATTGTAAGAGGTGTAAGAAGATTATATGGAGCATCAGTTAAAGCAACTGATTTAAGGGGTGGAGCTGCTTTAGTATTGGCAGGAGTTATGGCTAAAGGTGAAACTATAATAGAAAATGTAGAATATATTTTAAGAGGATATGAGTGTTTAGATAAGAAATTGTTAAACATTGGAGCAAATATAAGGCTAGAAGGTATCAATTAGTATTTAAATATGAGAGATAAGAAGTCAGATGACAGAAATTAGAACTAAAGAAAAATCTTTAAGAAATTACTATAATTGCGACTTCTTATTTCTAACATCTATATAAATATTTATTTGTATTTTGGTTAGACTTTGATACATTAAAAATTTCCAAATATGTTTTAGTACACTTGGTACTGCATAATTATTTATACATTAGTATTTTCAATATTATTAACTTATAAAATCATTAACCAGTAATGCAAATTTTAATAAATTTAGAAAAACTATAGAAATTATAGTTTTTTTTTGATAAAATACTAATAAAAATAGCAAAAAGCACTGGAGAGGGTGAAAATATGACTGAGAAACAGAGAGAAAATATAGACAATATGTTCAAAAAAAATAATAATATAGATATTAAACAATTAGAAAGAGAAGAGAAGAAAAAAGTAAGAGAAAGAGAGAAGAGAATAAGGGAAAAAAAACAGTTAATTCAAAATAATGATAGATTTAATAATGAAACAGAGACTGTAATAAAAATGACAAATAGAAATAACCAAAAAATTAAATCAGACAAACAACAGAAAATTGAAAAAGAACAAAAAAGAATAAAAAATAAGAAAAAAAGAATGAAAAGGATATTAAAATGGACAAGCGTTTTAGCAATTATAATTGGAGGAATAGTATTTGCATTAGTTTCACCAATTTTTAATATCCAAGAAATAAAAGTTGTGAATAATGAATTAATAAATGAAGAAACAATAAAAAGTTTATCAGAGCTATCAGTAGGAGAAAATCTATTTAGATTTAACAAAAAAAAGATTAGTAAAAACATAAAATCAAATCCATATATAGAAAATGTTAAAATACAAAGAATATTACCAAATAAAGTAAAAATAGAAGTGCAAGAAAGAAAAAGAGAATACAATATAGAATTTTTAAATGGCTTTATATACATAAATAAACAAGGATATATATTAGAAATCTCTAATGAAAAATTAGATAAACCAATCATACAAGGAGTATCTATACAAGATGAAAATGTGGAAATAGGAAGTAGATTAAATTCAGAAGATTTAGAAAAATTAGGAGATGTTATTCAAATAATTGATATATGTAAAAATTATGAATTAGATACAAGGGTTACAAGTATTGATGTTACAGATAAGAATGAATATAGTATTTATATGGAGACAGAAAAGAAAACAATATATATAGGAGATAATACAAATTTAAGTACAAAAATGTTATATATACAAGCTATATTAGAGAAGAATCAAGGCAAAGAAGGATATATATATGTAAATGGAGACGTAAATAACAATTTTAAGCCTAGATTTAGAGAAAAAGTGTGAGTTATTGTTTAGAAAAAAGATATATATTTCATAATCTGTTAATTTATATAAAAAAGGAAGGATTGAGGAATTTTGACAAATAAAGTAAAAATTAGTATTGTTCTTGGAATTATGTGTTTTGCATTAACATTAGGAATTTGTATCCAAATAAAAACAGTAAAAAATATTAATGCAAAAGTATCACAAAATTATGCAGAAAATAATCTAAGAGCTGAAGTTTTAAAATATAAAGAAAAATATGATAATATAATACAAGAAATAGAAAAAATTAATAATCAACTTGATGAGCAAATACAAAAAGCTTCTACACATAATTCCGAATTAGAAGATAGAAAAAATGAGATAGAAATAGGAAACAAAATGATTGGTCTCTCAGAAGTAAAAGGTTCAGGAGTTATAATTACAGTTGCAGATAGTGATATAGATGCTAATTTAGTATTAGATGCAAGTAGTTTATTAGTACATGATAAAGATATTTTAAATATAGTAAATGAGTTGAAAAATGCTGGAGCAGAAGCTATTTCAATAAATAATCAAAGATTAGTATTAACAACTTCAATTGTTTGTGGAGGAAATGTAATAAATATAAATGGTGAAAGAATAGGATCTCCATTTACAATTAAAGCAATAGGGTTACCAGAAACATTAGCAAATTTAAAAAGACCAGGGGGTTATTTAAATAATTTAGAGGAAAGAAAAATAAAAGTTAAATTAGAAAAATCTGATAATATAACAATTCCAAAATTTAATGGTATTTTTAGTTTTAAATATATAAAATAATGAGATTAGAAAGTAAAATTGAAAGCTCAAAGTTAGTGTTAAAGTTTTGATATTGAAGAAAAGTATATATGTAAAGAGAGGCGAGTGAAAAATTGAAAAAGGGTAAAGTTACAGTTGTAATAACAATAGCAATGGCGTGTTTTGCATTAGTTACTATAATGTTTATGCAATTTAAAATTATAAATCAAACAGATATAACATCAATAGAAGCTATGACAGAACAAGAATTAAGAATGGAACTTGCAACATGGAGACAAAAATATGAACAAGCTCAAGAGATTTATCAGGAAAATTTAGAAAAGTTACAAGAATATAAAGAAAAGGTAAAGTCAGATGCAGAATCATCAAAATTAATAGAAGGTGAATTACAACAAATTAATAAATATTTAGGAAAAACTGATGTACAAGGTGAAGGTATTATTATAAAGTTAAAAGATACTACTGATGAAGATGTAATTCCAATAACATCAGAGGATTTACTATTTATAGTAGATTATTTAAGAATTGCTGGAGCAGAAGCTATTTCGATTAATAATGAAAGAATTGTTAATATGTCTGACATTGTATATGTAAATAATACAATAATTTATGTGAATCAACAAAGAATATTAGCTCCTTATGAAATTAAAGCGATAGGAAATCCAACATACTTAGAAAGTACATTAATTGGTAATGGTGGATATATAGATATTTTAAGAAATAGTGGTTTTGAGGTTGATATAACTAAAAGTAATAAAGTTACTATTAATAAATATGAAAAAGAAATTGGACATAGGTATATACATTAAATACATAAATTCTGTTTTCCAAGGTGTTTAAGATACAGAAAATTCATATTATAGAGACACATTATAATTGGTTAAAGTCAATAATGACTCAGGTCAAACTCGTTTTTTCAAATTAATATTATTTTGTTTTATAAATATAAAAAATTAAAGGAGAATGAAAAATGATTTTTTTGATAATTATAATAGCATGTATTTTAGGAGCGATAGTTGGTCTAAATGCACCAATGATTTCTTATACATATTCAAGTTATTTAGCAATAGCAATAATAGCTGCACTTGATTCAGTATTTGGAGGAATAGCATCAGTTATAAACAAGAGATTTGATATGAAAATTTTCATATCAGGTTTTTTCGGAAATGCAATTTTAGCAATATTACTAACTGTTTTGGGAGAAAAACTAAATGTTGATATATATTTAGCAGCAATAGTTGTTTTTGTATGGAGAATGTTTTTAAATCTAGGAATAATTAGAAGATATTATGTTGAGAAGTGGTCTGAAAAGATAAAAAAAATAACAGAAAAAGACACAGAAAAATAACTATATCAATAAATTTACAATTTATTACAGAAGTATTACAAAAAGATTACAAAAATATAACAAATCCTATTGACATTTTATAAAAAATGTAATATAAATACAACTAGATTTATTAATTGAAACTTAAATAAAATGGAGGAATTAACTTGGCAATAGGTGATATTATAGTTGGTGTAGATATAGGTACAACCAAAGTTTCAACAGTTGTTGGTGAAGTAAATAACTTTGAACAAATAGAAACTATATGTAATACATCATATAAATGTAATGGATTAAAAAAAGGAAAAATAATAAATGAAGAAGAAATTAGTCTAAGTTTAGCAAAAACTATAAAAGATGCCGAGGATGAAACAAACTTAAAAATAAACTCAGCATATGTTACTATTCCAGGAAAATACGTAACAATAGTACAAAATAGTATAACAAAGGAAGTCAAAGATAAATATTCAGGAATATCAATAAGAGATGTGCAAAGTGCCATAATACAAGTAAAAGATATAGAAATACCAGAAGGAAAATCATTAATAGACATAGTTCCAGATCAAATAATGCTAGAAAATGGAACAATAGTAGCGGACCCAGTAGGAAGCTTAAGTTCGAATTTTACAATAAGTGCACAAGTAATTTTAGCAGACAAAGACTATATAAAACAATTAACAAATATATTTAGAAAAGCAGGATTAGAAATAGATGGAATTGTACCAATAACATTAGCGGAAAGAAATTTAATTTTAGATAGTAATGAATTACATGATAATATAGCAATAATTGATGTAGGAGCAGAAAATACAGATATAGGAGTATTTGAAGGTTCAAAATTTGTTTATACTAATTCAATACCTCTAGGTGGAGAAAATATAACAAATGACATAGCATTTGTTTTAAATATAGCTGAAGAAGAAGCAGATAAACTAAAAAGGCAATATGGACTAGCATTAAAATCATTTATAGATAATGATAATGACATAATATTAAATACATGTAGAGATGAAAATAAAAATAAAATCATAAAAAGTTCAGAATTAATAGAAATAATAGAAGCAAGAATTGAGGAATTATTTTTAATAATTAATAAAGACTTAACAAAACAGGGGATAAAATCAAGAATTAATAATGTAGTATTAACAGGACAAGGAATAGTAAATATAAGTAAAAGTGATGTAGCAGGAAAAATCAATTTAAATATACCAGTAAAAATATCAACAGCAAGACTTATAGGAGCAGTAAAACCTATATATAGAACAAGTTATGCACTAGTCAGATATATAGCAGCAAGACCATTTGCAAAGACAGTATCAAGTAGTATAGATACTAGAACAAATGAAAATATATTAAAAAATATAGTAGAAAGAATAAAAGAATTTTTTTATAGTTAATACAGTTTTTTATGTTGTAGAAAAATACAATCTTAAATATAAGAAACGACATTATAAATAAAAATTGCTAAATATTAGCTAAAATGATGAGGGAGGAGTAAAACCAAATGATGGAGTATGATGATAATAATATAACAATGATGGATGGAACAGCAACAATAAAAGTAATAGGAGTAGGAGGAGCAGGAAATAACGCTGTAAATAGAATGATAGAATCTGGAATAAAAGGAGTAGATTTTATAGCAGTAAATACAGATAGACAAGCTCTTCAACAATCAAAAGCAAGTACAAAGATTCAGATAGGGGAAAAAATAACAAGAGGACTAGGAGCAGGAGCAAATCCTGATATAGGAGCACAATCAGCTGAAGAAAGTAAATCAGAAGTTTCAGAAATCTTAAGAGGAGCAGACATGGTATTTGTTACTGCTGGAATGGGTGGAGGAACAGGAACAGGAGCTGCACCAATAGTGGCATCAATTGCAAAAGAAATGGGAATATTAACAATAGGTGTTGTTACAAAACCATTTACATTTGAAGGAAAGAAGAGACTTTCACAAGCAGAAAGAGGAATAGAAAGCTTAAAGGGAAAAGTAGATACATTAGTAGTGATACCAAATGATAAATTATTACAAATAATAGATAGAAAAACATCAATAATAGAAGCATTCAAAATGGCAGATGATATATTAAGACAAGGTGTACAAGGTATATCAGACTTAATAGCAGTACCAGGACTAGTAAACTTAGACTTTGCTGATGTAAAAACAATAATGTTAAATACAGGTATGGCTCATATGGGTGTAGGTAGAGCCTCAGGAGAAAATAGAGCAGAGGATGCAGCTAAAGAAGCTATACAAAGTCCATTATTAGAAACATCTATAGAAGGAGCAAGAGGAGTAATAATAAACATTACAGGTGGAGAAGATTTAGGATTACATGAAGTAAATACAGCTGCAGAATTAGTACAACGTAGTGTTGATCCAGAAGCAAATATTATATTTGGTACAGTTACAGATCCATCAATGCAAGATGAAATTCAAATAACAGTTATAGCAACAGGATTTGAACAACAAGAAAATAATATATCAAGTATAGGTGTAGATAAAATAGTTTCAAAAACATGGGAAAAGAAAATGAATTCAATGCCATCAAGCTCAGAAGTAAACTCATCACAAAATGATTTAGATATCCCATCATTTTTAAGAAAAAATAAGAATAAGAATGCATAAAAGACTTTTCAAACTAATATTATTCAGCTTTTTACTTATATAAAAATTAGAGCTTTATAAAAAGAAATAATCGAAAATAATCGATTATTTCTTTTTTTCTACAATAAAAAAAGACAGACTTCTTACATATGAAGTAGTAAAATACAAACAGTAGGTGAGCCAAATGACAATATATATAGATATTATAATTTTAGAAAACCTAATAATGAACAGTATAATATTATATGCAACAGCAATAATATCAAAATCAAAAATAAAATATACAAGAATCTTTATAGCGAGTTTAATAGGTTCAATATATGCAATAATAGAATATATATCAAAAATTTCCATATATTCAAACATAATAATAAAATTAATATTATCTATTTTAATAATATATGTAGCATTTTATCCACAAAATATAAAGAAGATGTGTAAACAATTAATATTATTTTATGTAACAACATTTACATTTGGAGGAATAGCAACATATTTAATATATGTAGTAAAACCGCAAAATATAATAATCAAAAATGGTACATATGCAGGAACATATATACTAAAAGTAATATTTTTAGGAGCCATTCTTGGAACAATAATATTAGCAATAGCTTTTAAAATGGCAAAAAATAAAATAACCAAAAAAGATATGTTTTGCAAAGTAAAAATAAAATTAGAAAATAAAGAAGTGGTATTAAATACAATGATAGATACAGGAAATATGTTAAAAGAACCAATAACTGGGAGGTCTGTAATTGTTGTAGAAAGAAGCTCATTATATGAATTAATTCCAGAAGAAATCTTAAATAATATAGACAATATATTAGAAGGTAATTTTGAAAAAATATCAGAAGAAACAAAGAATAAATATATTCCAAAACTAAAAATAATACCATTTTCATCATTAGGTAAAGATAGTGGAATGATAATAGGTATAAAGCCTGAAAAAGTTGAAATTATAAATCATGAAGAAATATTAGAAGAAAAACAAGATATGATAGTTGGGATATATAATAAATCTTTAACAAAAAGGGGAGAATATAATGCTTTAATTGGAATTAATTAGAGTAAAGATATATATTTTCTTTAATTAAGTTAAAAAACAAAATTTTAATAGAAAGAGGGTTAAGAATGATATGGATATTTTAGAAGTATTAAAAAAAGGAATAAACAGCCTAAACACAATATGTGCAAAATACATAAATGAGCAAGAAGAAATAGAATATATGCCAATATTTTATATAGCAGGAAGTCAAACACTTCCACCACCACTTGAACAAGCAGAAGAAGAAGAATTAATAAAAAAATTATCAGAAGAAGACAATTTAAGATCAAGGCAAATATTAGTTGAAAGAAACCTCAGATTAGTGGTTTATATAGCAAAGAAATTTGAAAATACAGGAATAGGAATAGAAGATTTAATTTCTATAGGAACAATAGGATTAATGAAAGGAGTAAACACATTTAAAGCGAACAAAAACATAAAACTTGCAACATATGCGTCAAGATGTATAGAAAATGAAATTTTAATGTTTTTAAGAAAAAGTAATAAAATAAAAGGAGAAATATCTATAGATGAACCACTAAATAAAGACTGCGATGGAAACGAATTATTATTATCTGATGTACTAGGAACAGATCCTGATATAACTTCAAGAAATTTAGAAGATGAGGTAGATAAAAAATTATTACGTGCAGCTATCTTAAAGCTAAATGAAAGGGAAAAAGACATAATGGAAATGAGATTTGGATTTAAAACAGGTAAAGAAAAAACGCAAAAGGAAGTTGCAGATGAACTTCGGAATATCACAAAGTTATATTTCTAGATTAGAAAAGAAGATTATAAATAAGATGAAAAAAGATATAATGAGCAAAACTGGATAAAAGGACAAAAAGAGCAAGATTGAAATTTTGTAACCTTTTAGATTACTTTACAGGCCTATCTTTGTTCAACAGTATTATGAAAATCATAAAAAATGTAATGAGTAACTAAATAAAAACATAAGTATATAAAAAACTTTTTTTGGAAATACTAGAAAAAAGTATTCTAAAGGAGGTTTTCTTTTGTTAAACAAAGTTGAGATATGTGGTGTTAATACATCAAAATTACCTTTACTTACAAGAGAAGAAAAAGAAGAATTATTTATTAAGATAAAACAAGGGGATGAAGAAGCAAGACAAAAATTTATAAATGGAAATTTGAGACTTGTTTTAAGTATAATACAAAGATTTTATGGAAGAGGAGAAAATGCAGATGATTTATTTCAGGTAGGATGTGTTGGACTAATAAAAGCAATAGATAATTTTGATTTGAGTCAGAATGTTCAATTTTCAACTTATGCTGTACCTATGGTTATACGGCGAATTAAAAAGATACTTAAGAGATAATAATAGTATAAGAGTAAGTAGATCAATAAGAGACTTAGCTTATAAATCAATTCAATTTAAGGAAAAATACATTAGAGAAAATGGAAAAGAGCCTACTATAGAGCAAATAGCAAAAGAATTAAATGTTTCAAAAGAAGAGGTTGCAACTAGCTTTGATGCAATTCAAGATCCTGTATCACTTCAAGAACCTGTATATAGTGATGGTGCAGAGAGTATTTATATTATGGATCAAGTTAAAGATAGCAAAAATACTGTAGAGAATTGGACTGAAAAAATGACAATAAAACAAATAATGCAAAAATTGAATGATAAAGAGAAAATGATAATAAATAAAAGATTTTTTGATGGAAGAACACAGATGGAAGTTGCAGAAGAAATTGGTATTTCACAGGCTCAAGTATCAAGATTAGAAAAAAATGCTATAGAACATATAAAAAGACTGTATAAATAGTAATTGTTTTTTATGAATTGAATATAATAGTAATAGACAATATAGTATTGTCTATTTTTAACATTTAAGCAGAAGTGAGGAGGTATATATGCAAGATAAGGGGTTAGATTTTAAACATAAAGAAGTAGTTAATGTTAAAGATGGAAAGAGATTAGGATACGTACAAGATGTTTGTGCAGATTTAGAAACTGGCAAAATAACATCTATAATGGTTGCAAGAAAGAGAATAGATATAATATGTTTGAATTTGATAGAATTCGTAAGAAAAATGACTATGTTACAAGAAATAATCAAAAAAGGGCAGGCTATGCAGTAAAAGAAAAATATTGTTATAATGTGATTTGTAAAGTAGAATTATAGGTTATGAAGAGTATATGAAAATATGCTCTTTTAAAATGTGAAAAAATAATAGATAAAAAATTATTTGGATTTTTTTAGATTATCCATCTTATTTTTAATTCTATCAGAAACAATGTTAGTTTGTTCATAATCAATAACATAAGAACCATTAGAAAGTTTTAGAATATCACCTTCTTTTGCATTAGATGGAATATTAGAAATAGGAATGTCTGTCATTTTCTTGGTATTTCTATTTTCTAAAATAGCAAAATTACCTTCAAAACGGTCAAGGGTATACATACAGTTAGAATTTTTATCTAAAAAGTTCTGTAGTTCGTTTATAAAATTGTCTATAAAATTATTAGAATTATTGGAAGATATATTTTTGCCTAAAGTATTGAATAAATCAAAATTCATATTGAAGAACCTCCTTTCAGATTAAAATGCCTAAAATAATTATACATACAAAAGTAACATTTTTCAATATTTCTGTAAAAAGATGTAAAAAAATCTAATTTAGATTGAAAAAAGTAAAATAATACAATATAATAATGAAAAAAGGGAGAAAAAATGGAGAAAGATAAACGAAATCAAATATTAAAGAGAATTGCTAGTATAAGTATTTTGATATTAATAATTGTACTATTAGCACTGATTTCAAATGTAACAGATAAAAAATTTAAGTATATAGTTGATGAATCAAAATTACAGATTATTTATTTTGATGTAGGACAAGCAGATAGTACATTAATAATGAATAATGGGAAAACAATTTTAATAGATGGAGGTAATGACTCGGATGGAGATAATTTAGTAAAGTACATAAAATCTCAAAAAATTTCTAAAATCGACACAGTGATAGCGACTCATTTACATGCAGATCACATTGGTGGATTAGATGATATTATAGATAATTTTGATATTGGAACAGTCTATATGCCAGATACAATAAATACAGATAAACAAGTAGAAGAATTTTTAGATGCAATGGAAAGAAAGAATTTAAATTATGAAGCACCAGAAGTAGGAAGAAAATTCAAAAATGGATTAGCAGATTGTGAAGTAATGGCTATTGATAATGATGCAAAAGATTTGAACAATTCATCAATAGTAATACAAATGAATTATTTAGAACAAAGTTATTTGTTTATGGGAGATAGCGAAAAAGAAGTAGAAAATTCAAGAGATTGGAATAAAGTAAATGTTTTAAAAGTAGGACATCATGGTTCAAATACAAGCAGTACAGAAAGATTTTTGAATAAAATAAGACCAGAAATTGCAATTATTTCAGTTGGGTTAAATAATAAGTATAATCATCCAAGTACAGAAGTATTGAATAGATTTAAAAATTTAAATACTACCATTTATAGAACAGATGAAGATGGTAGTTTATTGCTGGAAAGTGATGGGAAAGAAAACATAATTAGAAAGATAAAAGCGAAATATTAAAGAAAAATAAATTAAGAAGGACATATAAGAGTATGTTCTTTTTATGTAAAAAATAAAAGAACAAAAATTCGTAAAAACTATTGAAAATATGTTTGAGATGTGATATAAATATAGAAGATAAGATAAACTTTTACTATTCAAAAGTTTTAAATAATGAAAGTTAGAAAAGAGGTAAGAAATGGAACAAAATAATAGTATTAAATTATTTGAAGATAAAAATATTAGAGTGGCATGGAATGAAGATGAGGAAAACTGGTATTTTTCAGTGGTAGATGTAGTTGGTATTCTTACTGATAATGATTATCAAAAATCGAGAAATTATTGGAAATGGCTTAAAAATAAGCTAAATCAAGAAGGAAGTGAACTGGTTAGTAATACTAACCAGTTGAAAATGAAAGCATATGATGGGAAATTAAGAGATACAGATGTAATGAATACAGAACAAATTTTAAGATTAGTCCAATCAATCCCATCAAAGAAAGCAGAACCATTTAAATTATGGCTTGCACAAGTTGGAAAAGAAAGAATTGATGAAGCATATGATCCAGAAATTACAATAAATAGAGCATTAGATACTTACAGGAAAAAAGGATATTCAGAAGAATGGATTAATCAAAGATTAAAAACAATTGATGTAAGAAAAGAATTTACAGATGAATTAAAAAGAGTAGGTGTTAGTAAAAATAAAGATTTTGCCATACTGACTAATATGCTAACCCAAGTTTGGAGTGGATATTCTGTAAAAGAATATAAAAATTTGAAAGGATTGAGAAAAGAAAATTTGCGTGACAATATGACAAATATGGAGTTAGTTTTAAATATGCTAGCAGAAACATCTTCAACAGAAATATCAAAAAGTACAAATGAAAAAGGAATCAAAGGTGCAGAACAATCAGTTATAAAGGGTGGAAACATTGCTAAACTTGCTAGAGAACAATTAGAAAAAGAAACAGGAAAAAAAGTAATTTCTGATAAAAATGCAAAAGAAATAAGACAGTTAGGCAAATAAGGTATAAAAATATTGTTGTAATAGGAAAAATATGGTAAAATAATAGGAAGATTGGAGAAAATAAGCAGTTAAACAGAAAAATAATAAAAGAAAAGAGGATGTAGCTATGGATGAAAAAAGATGTATATTATGTAATAAGCCATATGACCATAATTACGTGATGTTTGGAAGGGGTTGTTTAGATAACTTATATGGATTACTAGAATTTTCAAAACCATCTAGATTTGTATGGAATAAGGAATTATATTTATGTACAAAAATTGCTTGGAAAAATCATAAATTTTTTCTTAGTAAAAAGAAAAAGTATAATTTAGCACAAAAATATATAGCTCTAAATTATTTAAATAAAATGAACTATGAATTTTTAGATGATATAAAAGAGAAAATTTTAAAAGATATAAATAGTATATCAGCATTTTAAAAAAATATAGCAGAATCAATTTCTTTTTCATTAAATGATATATATAAATTATTTAATTATTCACAAAAATTTGATGAACTTATAAAAGAATTTCAAAATATAAATTGGCAAGAAGTAGATGAAAAAGTCGCAGAAAATTTTATAAAAAGCATGAGTTTTATATTTGATGTAACTAAAAAATCAGATCCAATATCATATGCTGTGTTCTATTTAATGCAATATACATTTTGGCAAATAGTTGTTGTAGGGGGAATATTAACTAATATGAAACTTTCTGCTAGATTATTGACTAATTCATTATCGCTATTTGGAAAGCAACCAAGTGATATGCTTATAGAAGATGATGAAACAATTACAACAATATTAGATAGTGAATCATTTAAGGATAGAATAAATCAATTGTTAAAAAAGTATGGAGAAGGAAAAGAGGAATTTATTGTAGATAATAATGCACCAACAGAAGATATTTTAATAAGTTTTGAAAAAAGTGATGAAAATAAAAAAAAGAATGTTACTAAAGAAAATGCAACAGGTTATGAAGTAGCTGTTTATGATTATGATAAAAATATTTTATATTATTATTGGACAAGTATATAGTATATGAAATACAGAATATGTAAATTACGAATGATATATAGTAATCTATACCTTCTATTTTTATGAAGAAAATTAAATTTAAGAAAGCGAGAGTGATATTTATGAAAAAAGAAGAAATTATAGAATCAATTAAAAAAATTGAAAAAATAAGTAATGAAATAATACAAACAAAAGAAAAAATAAAAGATGAAGAATAGAAAAATATTTTTGTAAACTAGAAAAAGTGAGAATGGATATGTATGATGCAGTAATGCAAGAAAACTTATGGAGAGACTTTATGGGAGATGAAGTAACAGATTTTTTGTTATCAGATCATATAAAAGAATGGGTAGACTATATATTAAGTACAAATCAAGAACTAGAAGTATTCAAACACCAATATTTCTCATATGAATATGGATTGTTAAAAGATGATGAAGGAACTTTCAAATATATTTTAGAAAAAGAAAAAATCATACCATCAGAAACAATATTTATAGATGATAGCAAAGATAATATAGAAATGGCAAATAGAGAAGGGATTCAAGGAATAGTATTTCAAAATGCTAAACAATTAGAATATGAATTGAAAAAAATGCAAATAATTTAAAAATTAGATACTAAAACAATACTCAGACTACTGAAAAATAAGCACTTATAAAAATTTTAGCGTGTCTATTGAAATTATATAAAAAATGTAGTACAATAACAATGTCAACAACAAAAGTAAATACAAAATGACTTAAGAAAGGTTTATAAAAAATGAAGGAAATACGAGAAAGTCAAATTTTCAAAAAATAAGAATTGTTGATTACTATTTGATGAGAGGAGGTAATCAAACCAGACAGCAAGAGGCAGAAAATTTGCGAATTGTATTTTGAAGGAAACCTTAACTGCGTTTGTATAGCAAAAGAATTGGGAATAAGTCCACAATATGTATCAAAAATTTTAAAAGGACATCCTAACTATAAAAAAGAAAAGGAAATAAGAAGTAAGATAAAATATAAAAATTATCTTGAGAGAAAAAAGACAAATAGACAGTTAAGAACAAAAATTTTGAAGGAGAAAGAGAATGGCGAGCTAGAGTATTTAAGACACTTACAGTGGCAACATGCAATTGAAATGTCAAAAAAATACTTAGTCTAATTATGTTCAAAATATTGTTCCAAAAAATCAACTAAAAGCAAGCATTTAACAAAAAAGTAAATGACTTGCTTTTATTTAAGTTCTAGGAAGCTTTAGCTGACGTAGAAATTAAATATGCGAAACTTAGATTTTCTTAGCGAAATAATAAGCTTAGAAAATCTTAGTTCCGTTTTAGTATGCCTTAAAATTAAAAAAGAAGGGAGGAGATAAGTTTTAGCATACATTAATCTAACTTTGAATATTAATTAGAAACAAGAGGAGGCAGCCTATGGAAAAAAAGCAAATTGTATCTAATAAACAAGTAAAGTTAGAGATTGAATTGATACTAAATAGAAAATTGTTTCAAAATAATACAATTAATAGAGAGGTATATGAAAATGTACAAGATGAATTATTAAGAGAAATTAATAAGGAAATGGAAAAAGTTTGAAAAATAACTGCTTTATAATATAGATATAAAAGAAAAACAATTATATAATAATTGTGCCTATAAAGATACTTAAAAAATAGAAAATAAAATTTTCTATTTTTTAAGTGGCTATAATCGCTTTTGCCTTTGAGATTTCCTCATTATATTCGGAAACTCAAATCGGCAAGAAGAAAAGTTTACAAGAAACTTTTCTTGATAAAAGGAAGGAGATAAAAATATGGATTTATATAATATGAGAAAAGAAATAAGTAGTGGCAAAAGTATATATGACTTACCACTAAAAGTAACATACTATGCAAGAGTATCAAGCGAAAAAGATGAACAATTAAATTCATTAAGTAATCAAGTTTTTTATTTTGAAAACCATATAAAAGAAGTCTCTAACTGGACATATGTTAAAGGATATGTAGATGAGGGGATAAGTGGTACAAGTGTCAACAAAAGAGATTCATTTAAAAGAATGATAGCAGATAGTAAAAAAGGAAAGTTTGATTTAATATTAACAAAGGAAGTAACACGTTTTGCAAGAAATACATTAGACAGTATCTCTTATACCCAAAAATTATTAGACAATAATGTAGGAGTATATTTTCAATCTGATAATATTAATACTATCATGCCAGATTCGGAACTAAGATTAACCATTATGGCAAGTGTAGCACAAGATGAAGTAAGAAAATTATCAGAAAGAGTAAAATTTGGATTTAGTAGATCCATTGAAAAAAAGAGAGTATTAGGAAACAACAATATATTTGGTTATCGAAAGGACAAGACAAAATTAGTCATACATGAAGAAGAAGCAAAAATGATAAGAGAACTATTTGAATTATATTCGCAAGGAGAAATGGGATTTTACAAAATATCTGAATATTTTAAACAAAAAGGATATAAAGGAAAAAATGGAACACCAATATCTTCACAAACATTAAGAAGAATTATAAGAAATCCTAAATATAAAGGATATTACAGAACAGGAACTGTAAAAGTAGTAGATTACAAATTACACAAAGCACAAAAGATGCCAAAAGAAGAATGGAAAGTATTTGAATGTAAAGAAAACATACCAGCCATTGTTTCAGAAGAACTATGGGAAAAATGTAATAACATATTAGAAAAGAAATCAGCAAGTTGTTTAAACAGAGTAGAAAATAAAGATGTATTTAAAAATAGATATGCTTTTAGTGGATTAATTTATTGCAAAGAACACGAAGGAGAAGAATACATGCCAGGATATAATAGAATATCTGGAGCCAAAAGGTCAAACAAACCTGCTTGGGCTTGTAGTAGATACATTACATATGGACTAAAAGAATGTGAGAGTCCAATTATACAAGAATCAGAATTAATAGAAATTTTAAAGATAGTTTTGAATAAGTTTCTTTCTAATAAAGAAGAAATCATAGAAGACTTGCTAAATAAATACAAGAAATATAATTTTACAAAAGATTTTGAAGTAGAAATATCAAATATAGAGAATAATATAAATGCAATACAAATTAAAAAGGATAAATTATTAGAACTTACTATTAAAAGTATGTTATCAGATGAAGAGTTTTATAAAAGAAATGAAGAACTAAATAAAGAAATACAAAAACAGCAAGAGAAAATAAAACAACTAAAAGAAGAAAAGGAAAATCTATCTTCTATAGAAGACAACATGAAACAAATAAAAGTAGCATTAGAAAAAGAAATAAGGATAGATGAAAATATAGAAGACTTAATCAAATTATTAGTAGACAAAATATATGTGTCAAAAATAAATGAAGACAGAAAACATATAAAACTAGAAATCTATTTTAAAATAGGAGAACCAATTACATTAGAAGGAAATTTGAGCAAGCAGAAAAAACAAGAATATATGATAGACAATGAAAAGTATCTTTTATGTGACAATGATAACAATGAACATTATACAAAAGAGAACAACTATCAATCTTGCAACAACAACCTCTATAATAGTACCAGGTAGTAATAAAATTATGAATTTTTTTTCTTCTAATAATGATATCGTAATACCTTGGCAAAATATAAAATGTATAGGTGATGACTTAATTATAGTGGAGATATAAAGTAAAATCGAGAAAAAATAGAGTGGAATTATTACAAAAACAATGATATTTACAATAAATATTTTATCTTAAAAATATTTTTTAAAATTTATGAAAAAAGTGTTGACTTTTTATATACAATATGTTAATATAAATAAGCACAAGGAAATAATAAAAAAATTAGATTGTGTAAATATTATATTTATATACTTTTAAAGACAAAATTTGAAGAAAATGAACTAAAGAATTAGTAATAAATTTAAGCAAAAATTTTAACTGATATTTACTAATTTTTATTTT